>DATCCI010000444.1:0-11133 GCA_036511415.1 Acidimicrobiia bacterium | reverse complement strand
GTCCCGCTCGGGGTTGGAACGGTCGGAGCGACCGTCGTGGGAGCCGTCGAGCGCGACGACCCACTCGAGCATGCACCCGCGAACACCGCCAACGTGATCGCGGCCGCGACTGCGGTACCCGGACGCGTCAGTAGCCCCGCTCGTGACACGGCCGAGACTCTACAAAGACTGCCCCCGCCGGTTTGCGCGCCTCCGATGGGTTCTCGCGTCGACCGTCAGTCGGGCGGTTTCTACGAACCGGTAATCGTCGCGAGCACGTCGAGGACGCGGCGATTCGTCGGTATCTGCCACTGTTGGGTTCCGACCGAGTCGAAGCGGACGATGCCGTCACGGTCGATCACGAACAGGGCCGGCCGCTGGCCGAGGCTGAGCGCGCGACTTGCGACGTCGTAGGCGTCGAATGCCTGGTGCTCGTTGTCGGACAAGATCTGGTACGGGACCGGATGTTCCGTGACGTAGCGCCGGACCGCGGCTTCTGACTCTGGAGCGACCGCAACTACCGCCGCTCCCGCGGCGAGGAAATCGTTGTGGTCGTCGCGCAACTGCGCGAGGTGCCGACGGCAGAACGGTCAGGCGAAACCGCGCAAGAACACGAGGACCACCGGCCCGCGGGCAACCAGATCATCGAGGCTGATCCGCTCGCCCGACGCGTTCGGAAGCGCGAACGACGGCGCCCGTGTGCCGACCGTCGCCGTCGAACTGTGCGTCGCCAGAGGAACGACCCTAACGAACGGAGCGAGCCGTCGTCGATAGTCGGATCGGTCGACCGTCGCCGCGCCTGCGCCCTGACATCGTGGCGGCCGGCTCCGCGGGCTTATGGGCTCTTCGCGGCGTTTGGGAGAACCGTGTCGGTCGAGTGTCACGCACCTCGACGACGCACCCGGCGAACGTGAAATCCCTGGTCACGTGCACGACCGAGCCCTCGTGGCCCCTCGCCGGGTCACATCACCTCAAGTGAGCGTCGACGATGCCGATTTGGCCTTTTGTGAGCAGGGTGCTCGCCACCACAGCGGAGGGGCTGTCATCGTGATTCAGATCTTGGGCATCATCGCCATTGTTGCGCTTCTCGTTTTCTTCGTCATGCACCGCAAGCAGAACGCAGCCAAGTCGTCCCACTGATCGCCGCGGTTCGCGCACCGCGAGAAACTCAGGCGTGGGCGCTGACCTTGGCGAGGAACGGGACGAGCTGGTTGAAGAAGTCGTTGTCGGGATACGCGCCGGCCGGGTCGTTGTGCGCGTAGGTGCTCTGGCGGTTGACGAGCGTCAGGTTGCTCATCGGAATGTGCGACTGCGTCGCCAACAGCCGCGCACCGTCGAGCACGGCCGCCCCACCGAGGCGCGCTCCGAACGCGTAGATCAGGAGATCGCTCGGGAGGTCGTGACCCATCGTCGCTTTGACCCCGAGCACGCTCTGTGCCGGGTTGGCGTTGCCGTTGTCCACGACGGCGGTGTCGTCGGTCAATCGCTGCGGGAAATACCACTCGGTACCGTCGACGTCGTCCATCCCGGCGCCGGAGAACATCGTCGCGAAACGCGTGATCGGTGTGAGCGCCCCGGTGCCGTCCCAGCCGCGGACTGCACCGGTGGCAGTGATTCCGCGGCCGAGGTGCGCCTGCGCGGCGATCAGACTCGCCGGCGAGGTCGCGACGTTGAGCGCGTAGCCGTACTGGCCGACGTTGGTGACGCGCACCGGCGGGACGATGGCCGCGGGCAGCAGCCCGGAGGTCTGACCGAGCGAAGGCGCGTTCGGATCGAGCAAGGCAGCCGCCGACCCCGAGGCGTTGTAGAGCCCGGCAAAGGGTGCAGGGATTCCCCCGAACGTGAGCCAGGGTCCGACGCTCGGCGCGTCGAACGACTGCAGCTCCTGCGTGGCCTGCTGCGCGCTGATCGACACCGGGCGACTGCCACCGTCGATGTACACCAAGCCCGCGAGGTCGGCAGCTCCCGCGCGCCCGCCGAAATCCCAGGTGGCGTACGCGGTGACGACCGTTCCGCCCAGCGAGTGCCCGCCGAGCACGACTTTGCCGCCGAGCGTCTTCGCGGCGTCGATCACCCGGTGCAGATCCTCGACCGCGACTCCCATGCCCCATTGCTTCGCGTACGCGACGCTCGAGTTGGGGATCGATTGGAAGTGATCCTTGATGCTCGAGCTCTTGAGGTAGCCGAGGTAGTAGTCGTAGAGCTGGGTCGCGGTGGCCTTGCCGTGCTTGAACAGGTTCAGCTCCGACTGATCCTCGAGCAGGTTTTCCCGGCGCTCGACCGACCACACCTGCCAGCTCGGGTCTTTGCTCACGATCCACTTGGCGAGCGGCACGAAGTAGGCGCCGCCCGCGGACGTACCGGGCTCCAGCACCAATACGTTCTTGGCACCGGTCGCCCCGACCTTGATCACGCCGACCTTGTCGTACCGAGCGGGCGTGCCCGGCGCGGCAAAGCCCGCCATCCATGTGACTCCGAGTGGAGCGCCCGCGGAAGACGCAGCCGGAGAAGTACTGGAAGAGCTCGACGGCGGAGGAGTGGAGGAGCTCGACGAAGAACTACAGCTCGACGAAAGTGCCCCGACGCACACGGCCGCGCTCACCACGAGCAGAGCTCGCGGCAACCCACTGCGCTTCAGCTGCACTGCATCGTGGAGGGTGAGGATCTCGCGCACCGATGGTCGGTGCTCGACCCGGGTCGACGCACAAGATGATTCTTATCGTGGTCAAGCATCCAGTCCGCCCCGAGAACGCCGACGACTGGCCGTCGCTCATGGAGGAGTTCACCACCGCGACACGTGCCGAGCCGGGCAACGTCTGCTTCGACTGGTACCGCAGCGTCGACGATCCCAACGTCTACGTCCTGGTCGAGGCATTCCGGGATGGTGCCGCGGGCGAGGCTCACGTCAAGTCGGAGCACTTCCAGGCGGCGATCGCGCGGTTGCCCCAGCTGCTCGCCGACGTCCCCGAGATCGTGAACGTCGAGGTTCCGGGTGACGGTTGGTCGCGCATGGCCGAATTGCAGGTCGACGCAGAACGCTGAAGGTCGGGGCAAAGCCGCGGGCCTCGGCCCGGCCCGTTCGTCGATCGCGCGGTTGGTCGAGGGCCTGCGCACGAACCACCGCTTCGGTCATACTGCGCGGGTGCTCGGTCGGCGGCGCTATATCGGCGCGTGCGCGCTCATACTTGTCTTCGCGTCGTGCTCGTCGGGCCGCGGGACTGCGGGCGCGCCGACCACGACGATCCCGGCGTTCGTGGCGATCTCGGTTCCGGGATCGAGGCCGTTGCCGACGACCGTGCGCGCGTCGACCAGGCCCACGTCGTGCCCGGGTGGTCTGCCGGTGAACTTCGCGCAGCGCGGGGTGGCTCGCCTGGATATATCGCTCGTGGCGCTCGCGGCGGTCGACGTCGAGGTGTGCACGTATGGCGGGTCGGTGGGGCCGGGCGCGCCGCGTAGCCACGTCGCGTTCTTCGGCGCGGCCGCTACGACGATCGCCGACGCGTTGAACGGGGTGGCCGGAATCGATCCCGTGTCGGGCCCACGGTGTGAACCGGGCCCGGCCGCGTCGGTCGTCGTCGTCGTCTCCGACGGGCTGCGTGTCGAACAATTCCTCGCGTCGCTCGCGGGTTGTCGCGGCGTGAGCAACGGATTGCTGAGCGGCGCGGGTACCGCACACTCGACGAAGGTGCTCGAGCGGGCGGTTGCGCTCGCCGATCAGTGCGCGCGCCGTTTCGGACGGTCGCCCGGTTGTGCCGCGGGGTCCGCGTGAGTGCACCGGCCGTTCGTCACGAGAAGTCGGCACTGCGCCGCCGGGTTGCACGACGCGGATGGATCGCGGTGGCGGTCGCGGTCGTCGTCGCGATCGCCACAGGAGCCGTCTGGCGGGCAGCCTCCGGTGGCAGCACCGCGGCGGGTGACCATCCGCCGGGCGCGCCGACTGGTCTGACCGTCGACGACGCGGCAGAGCCGCTCGCCGTGCAAGGTGCACCGCAGTTCGGTTGGGTGGTCGTCGACGCCGATCGCGGCGAGATACAGACCGGTTATCAGCTTCTCGTCTCGACCCGGCCGACGACGGACCCGGGCGATCCACACGTGGTATGGACGAGTGGGCGAGTGGCGTCGGGACAGCAGTCGTACGTCACCGCCGAGGTCTCGAAGCTCGCGGCCGGGAACCGGTATTTCTGGACGGTGCGGACGTGGGATCGACGCCGGCTCGCCGGTCCGTTCGCCCGGCCCGCGAGTTTCGGGGTCGGGCTCGGTGACGGCGACTGGCACGCAAGTTGGATCCGCCGGCCTGGTATCGACCCGAACGCGAGCGAGGACTTCACGCTGGCGCGTACCGAACGACACCTCGGGGCGAGCCCCATCGTCCGCGCCGTCGCGTACGTCTCGGCCGGCCAGCAATACGACCTTCGAGTCAACGGTGTACGCGTCGCGCACGGTCCGTCGTTCTCGTACCCTGACGAGCAGTACTACGAAGCGACCGATGTCACCGCGTCGCTCCGCGCGGGCGCGACGAACTCGATCGGCGTCATCGCGCACTGGGAATCACCCGGACAAGGACGCCCGGCGTCGGTTCCGGCCCTCATCGCCCGGATCACGATCGAACACGCCGACGGGACCCGCGAGGTCATCACGACCGACGGCACGTGGCGCGTGCGGCCCGGGCCGTGGGTGCCGGCGCCGCTGCGCAACTCGGAAGGCGACCACGTCGAGCACATCGACGGCCGTGCCGACCCGATCGGCTGGGACCGCCCCGGGTTCGACGACAGGAGTTGGACGCATGCGCTCGTGCTCGGCCCCCATCCGGTCGCGCCGTTCCTGCATCTGATCGCGGCGCGCAGTCATATCGTCGAACAGCGGGTTCGGCCGCGGAGTCTCACGCGACTTCCCGACGGCGCGTACGTCGCAGACCTCGGTGCGGTCATCGCGGCGACGCCGGTCGTCACGTTTCACCACGGAGTCGCCGGACGCGCCGTAAAGGTGACCGGCGGCTACCTCCTCGACCCGAACGGCCACGTTTCGACGACCCGGGGCACACAACAGACGGATATGCACTGGGATTACGACGAACGCGCAGGTGTGCAGCAATTCCGACCGTTCGACTATCTCGGCTACCGCTACCTCGAGGTGGCGGGAGCGGGCGAGGCGCTATCGGCCGCCGACGTCGTCGTCGACGCGCGTCACGCGTCGATGCCCGATGAGCATGCGGCGAGCTTCCAGACATCGAATGCAGGAGTCGACGCGGTATGGAACCTGGCGCGCCATTCTGCGCTGTACGACACGCAAGAGCAGGTGCTCGACACTCCGACGCGGGAAAAGGGCGCCTTCATGAACGCGCTCGGCGACTCGCGCGCGAGCATGTTCGCGTTTGGTGAACGAGCCATCACGTACCAGGCGCTGCGCGATTTTGCACGATCACAGGCGCGCTATTGGCCCGACGGCCGCGTGAACGTCGTCTATCCGAACGGCGACGGTGGCCGCGACATCCCCGACTCCACCGAAGGATTCGTGGAGTGGGTATGGCGCGTGTACATGACGACCGGAGACCGTGGGCAGCTCGCATCGCTCTATCCGGTCGTGCGGAACATCTCCGCCTATGTCGCGCGTGCGATCGATCCCCGCACCGATCTCGTCACGAACCTGCCCGGAGGTGGTGGCGACTACCTCGGCGGAATCGTCGACTGGCCGCCGAACATGCGCTACGGCTACGACGTCGGCACCGCGGCGCGCACCACCGTGAACGTCCTCGCCGTCGATGTCTTCGACCGGGTCGCGCAGATGGCGGGCGAGCTCGGACGTCCGGACGCGGAGGCTGCGGACGAGCGCGCCCTGGCCGGGCGCGTCACTCGCGCCATCGGAGCGCGCGTGACTCGACCCGACGGGGTCCTCGTCGACGGGCTCGAAGCCGACCGGGCGCCGAGCCGTCACGCGTCGCAACTCGCGAATGCGCTCGCGCTCGAATACGGCGTGGTGCCCGCCGGTCACGTCGCAACCGTGTCCGATTACATCGTCGGCCTCGGCAATCGCGTCGGAGTCCCCACGTTCGAGGATCTGGTGTACGGGCTGCACGCCGGAGGCCGCGACGATGCGATCGTCAAGGCGCTCACCGACCCGACGCGACCGGGCTACGCGCAGATACTTCGCGAGGGCGCGACGTTCACCTGGGAAGCCTGGGACGCGCGCGCTACCGGCGACAGCGAATCGCACGGCTTTGGAGCCGGTATCTTGCCCGCGCTGCAAGAAGACATCCTCGGTGTCAGCATCGTCGCGCCCGGGGCCGCGCAAGTCGACATAACCACTCCGAACCTCACGATGACCGTACGCGGCGTCGTCGCGACGCAACGCGGCTCGATCCCGATCTCCTGGGCGCGAACCGCCGGTCGATTCACACTCGACGTCACGATCCCCGCCAACATGACCGCGGTCGTGCACATCCCCGCGCCGGGCCGCGATGTCGTCCGCGAGGGTGGGCGCACACTCGGCGGCGATCCCGGCGTCGTAGCTACACACGCGGCGGAGGGCACGGTCGTCGTCACGATCGGGTCCGGCCACTACGACTTCCAAGTCGCATGACCACACCGACGTCGTCGGCTGCGCCCTAGTGCAGCGCGGGCCAGAGATCGCGATGCGCGATCTCGTAGTCGGCAAGGATCAGCTCGGCGACACGCGCCGAGCTCACGACCGGGTCGAGCTCGAGCGCTTGGAGAGCGGCGGCGCGCGAGCCGAGCAATGCCGCGTCCGCGACGAGTTGCTGGATCGTCACTTCGGCGTGGAGCGCGCCGGCGATCGCCGTCGGCAGGTCGTCGCTCCGATCACCGACGACGCCGTCGGCAGTCGCCGTCGCGCTCACCTCCACTGCGCTGTCGCGAGGGAGTGCGGGCACGAGGTCGTCGTTGGGCAGTATTGCCGACGCGACGCGTTCGGACTCACCCGAGATCGCGGCGCGCAGGATCGGGCGCAACGCATCGTCGGTCTTCCACCGCAGGAACGGACCGAGATCGAACGTGCCCGCGAGGATCGTGTCGACGACCTCGTCGATCATCGATCGCATCGCGTATTGGCGCGCCGCGATGTCGAGCGGCTCCGTGTATTCGGTCGCACTCCGGAAGTACTCGCCGGCATGACTGTCACTCGTGGCGACGACGGCACCGAATCGGTCGTGGAGATGCTTCACGAACGCGAACGTCTCGCCGTCGCCGTCTTCCAGATCGTCGACCGCGTCGTGCAGTTGCGGTGTGACGTCTTCTCCGGTCTTGCGGTCCCATGCCGCCAGGAGCAACGTGAAGTGGTTGAGACCCGCGGCGCGTGACTCGATTCGCCGGCCGAGCAGCCGCGAAAAGCGGTCGTTGGCGATCTTCACCTCGTGGCACAAGCCGATGATGGGCTGGTCGAGGTGCCGGCGAAAGGCCGTGCAGATGCGGCCCTCGGGGTTGGTGAAGTTGACGAACAAGGCGTCGGGGGCAAGGCGCTCGACGTCGCGCGCGATCGCGACGACGAGTGGCACCGTTCGCAGGGCGTGCGCAAGACCGCCGGGCCCGCCGTTCTCACCGTAGACATGGTCGACGCCGTGCCGGCGCGGGATGTCGAAGTCGAGTAACCAGCGGTTGACGCGATCGACCTCGACGGATACGACGACGGCATCGGCGCCGGCCAGCGCGTCGACTCGTTGCGTGTGGCGCTCGACCGTGATGCCTCGCGCCGTGGCCGCCTCGAGTGCGGATGCAAGTTGCGCCATACGTTCCAACGGCGCGGGATCGAGGTCGACGAGGCGCACGGTGGCGCCCGTGAACACCGCGTCGGCGTAGAGATCGTGCAGCGTGGTCAGGCCGAATGACGCGCTTCCGGCACCGATGAGCACGATCGTCGGTGCCTGACGCACGCGGCGAATGCTAACTCCGACCCACGGGTACGCGTTAGCGAGTGTGGCTGCGTCGTTTCCGCCCCGGCGTGGTTGGGACATAGACGGCGACGAGCAGCTTCATGAGTTTGGGGAAGGCGGGGGTGAAGCGTCCTTCGCCCCATGGGAGGTCTGGTTCGTTCGCCATGGCCTGGCTCAGCACTCCGGCGATGAGGGTCGAGACGAGATACACGGCTTCGTCGGAGTCGGCGTCGGGGCCGAGCTGACGTGCGGCGACGGCGTCCGAGAGCGCCCGGCGTTGGAGCGCGACCATCTCGAGGCTGGGTGCGAAAGCTTCGCCTGACGGCTCGAAGCTCGGGACCGGTCGCCAGAACAGCAGCTGCGCGGTCGCCCGGTTCGCAAGCGCCCAGCGCCCGCTCGCTTCGAGACCGGCGGTCAGGGCGGGCAGGCCGGGGTCGGCCTCGGCCATGGCTTCACGCATGACCGCGAGGTGTCGGCGCTGACCGCGGAGGAAGAGTGCGTCGTAGACGGCCATGAGCGAAGGGAAGTACTTGTAGATCGACGGAGGCTGGACCCCGAGCCGGCGCGCTACCTCGGCCAGGCTGAGCCCGTTCACGCCCTCCTCGGTCATGACGTCCTCGGCGATGTCGAGGATCTCCTCGATCGTCTCCTGACGACGCCGGGCGCGCCGACCGGGCGGGGCGGACGAGTCCGGCAGGGCAGGGGCGCTCTCGACCTTCACGCAAGCAATGATAGCGAATGCATCGCTTGACAGCAATAGCTATGAGCATTAGCTTTCCCTATGTTCAACGAGGAGGGGAAAGGCGGAGGGAAAGCGAATGCCTGTGAAGAACCAGCGCTGGTGGCTGACCGAGGACAGCGAGGAGATCGTCGTCCACGCGACTGCCGAACACGTCTACGACCTGGTGGCCGAGCTGACGCGGATGGGCGAGTGGAGCCCCGAGTGCGAACGCGTCGAGTGGGAGCACGGTGCGACCGGCCCGACCGCGGGCGCGAAGTTCGTCGGCCACAACCGCGGCGGACCGTTCAAGCTCATGCGCTGGTCGCGTCGCGGCCGCGTCCTCACCGCCGAACCCGGTCGAGAGTTCGCATTCGTCACCGAGGAGGGCGGCCGCGAGGCGACCGTATGGCGCTATCGCTTCGAGTCGGCCGATGACGGTACGCGCGTCACCGAGTCCTACGAGGTGAAGCGGATCCCCGTGTGGGCGCGCATCATCGATGTGCCCACCAACCGGCACCGCGAACTGCTTGCAGCGATGCGTCACACCCTCGGGCAGCTCAAGACCGCCGCAGAAGCGATGAGAGCCCCGGGAGACAAGTCGTGATCGATTTTTGCGGCCCTGCACGTTAGAGGTAGACCGACTGTCGTGACCGACGGCGCGGCGTGGAACGGGATGGGTGTCGGACTCGGGAACGTGTGGCGTCTCGCGGATGCCGAGACCCGCTCGATCAGTCCCGAGAACTTCACCGGCGAGAAGGGCCGCGGCGGGATGGCCACCGAGGGAACCGGTGCGGGTCCCGGCCGGGACCTCGGGCGGGGATGGAAGATCTCGCCATCGGTGGCGGTGGCGCCGAACACGACGTTCGTGCTCGCCGACATCGAGGGATCGGGAGCGATCCAACACATCTGGCTGACGCCCATGGGCGGCTGGCGCGACCAGGTTCTGCGCATGTACTGGGATGACGACCCGCAGCCGGCAGTGGAATGCCCGGTCGGCGATTTCTTCGCGTGCGGATGGGGCGAGTACGCACCGGTGTCGTCGTTGGCGGTGTGCGTGAACCCCGGAAGTGCCTTCAACTGCTACTGGGAGATGCCGTTCCAACGGCGGGCACGTATCACGCTCACCAATGAGAGCGACAAGGAACGCCTCCTCTACTACCAGATCACTTTCTCGCGCTGCGACGTACCCGACGACGCCGGACGATTCTGTGCGCAGTTCCGGCGGGTCAACCCCCTCGGTAAAGGCGACGTGGTTCGGATCCTCGACGGCGTGCACGGCCGCGGCCAATACGTCGGCACGTACTGCGCGTGGGGAGTGAACAACTCCGGTTGGTGGGGCGAAGGCGAGGTCAAGTTCTTCATCGACGGCGACGACGAGTTCCCGACGATCTGCGGGACGGGGACCGAGGACTACTTCTGCGGCTCCTACAACTTCGACGTCGGCGGGCGTTACACCGAGTTCACGACACCGTACGCAGGCATGCCCCAGGTGCTTCGCCCCGACGGCGTATACAAGTCGCAGCAACGCTTCGGCCTCTACCGGTGGCATCTCACCGACCCGGTCCGGTTCCGAACCGACCTGGCGGTAACCATGCAGGCCCTCGGCTGGCGACGAGGCGGCCGCTACCTCCAACTCCAAGACGACATCGCGACCGTCGCCTACTGGTACCAGACGCTCCCCCTCGCCCCCTACCCCCGACTGCCCGACCGGGAGCACCGCGAGATCATCTGACCCGCGCTACCAGAAGTCGTAGAGGCGGCGGGCGTTGAGCTCGCCGATCTGACGGGCGTCTTCGTCGGGGATGTCGTGTACCGCATCGGCGAGGACCTTGCGGCTGTCGGGCCAGTTGGAGTCGTTGTGGGGGAAGTCGCACTCCCACATCAGCTTGTCGAGCCCGATGAGATGCCGGTTGATCACTGCGTAGCGATCGGCGACCATGCAGACCCAGAAGTGCTGCGCGAAAACTTCGGACGGTAACCGGCTGCAGTTGACGCCCTCGTAGCGGCTTCGCTGCCACGTGTAGTCGAGGCGCTCGAGTGCGTACGGGACCCAACCGGCGCCCCCTTCGGAGAGTGCGACCTTGCAGTCGGGATGCGCCTCGAGCGCGCCCGAGAAGATGAGATCACCGAGTGCACTCATGGAGTTCACGCCGCACAGCGCGATCCCGACCGATGGCGTCGCGTCGGGCGACGGCGAGAGCAACCCCGCCGAGGTGCCGATGTGCATCGAGAGCGGTAGGCCTGTGTCGGCCGCGGCCGCGAACACCCGATCCCAGTGGCCGCTCGGGAACGACGGCAACCCGATCGGGTACGGGTTCTCGACGAAGATGATCGCCTTCGAGCCCTTCGCCGCGCACCGTTCGATCTCGCGCGCCGCGAGCTGCGTATCCCACAGTGGGATCAGCGTCTGGGGAATGAACCGATCCGGGTAGGTGGCGCACCACTCGTCGATCATCCAGTCGTTCCATGCCTGCAGGCATGCCAACGCGAGGTCGTGGTCGACGGCCTCGAGGAAGCGGTTACCGCCGAAGCGAGGGAACGTCGGGAACAG
>DATCCI010000443.1:0-2879 GCA_036511415.1 Acidimicrobiia bacterium | reverse complement strand
GAGTCGCACCGTGACGCAATCGCTCACGCGCTCGCTCACGATCAGCGAGGAGCTCGTACGCGCGTATTCGCGGCGCGGTAACTATCACTCCGATCCGGCGATGTCGGCCGATCTGCAGCTGCCGGGGTTGGTCGCCCAAGGCGTGCAAGCGGCCGGCCCCGCGTACGGCGCGCTGCTCGACGCGTGGGGCGAAGAGTTCCTCGCGCACGGCGAGATCGACATGCGCTTCGTCGGGATCGTGCTCGCCGGCGACACGGTCGATGCGCGGGTCGACGTCGACGACGGCGAGGCCACATTCGAGGTCGTGAACACGACCGGCGCCCGAACCGCGGTCGTCGGCAACGCGCGGCGATCGGCGACCTGACCCTTTTTCCGCCGCGATCTACCGATACGGCGTCATGTCGATGTCGGGGTAACGGGCGGCGACATCGACACGCGTCTGGTCGTTCCAGTAGGCGTCACCGGGGCGCGGGAAACCGAAGAGATCGCGCTCCCGGACGCTGCACTGCGGGATCAGCTTCGCCCAACGCTGCGGAGAGTCCTTCGGCCACGACATCTTCCCGCGCCACGTCGTTCCGCGCGCCTGGTAGTCGGCGAGCAACGAGAATCGCGAGCGTGCGGCGCCGGTCAGGTTCGAGCCGCGGTGGAGGATGTCGGTGCGGTAGACGAGCAAGCTGCCCGCCGGTCCGGTGGCGGCGACCTCCGCGTCGGCGAACGCGCCGAACGGGAGATACAGCGGGGTGTACGGCGCGTCCCGGCCGTCGTCGTACGGGACGATCCGCGTCGGGCCGTCGGCTTCGGTCACGTCGGACAAGAAGATGAACGTGGTGAGCTGCTGGTACGTCCCGTCGTCGCGCGGGACGACCAGGCTGTGGCTCCCGTAGTCGCGGTGCAGCGGCTGGTCGTAGTCGGCCGCTCGGGAGTACTTCGCCCACAACTCGACCTTGTAGAGGTGCAGCTCCGGCGTGCCCAGATACCGCTCGGCGGCGTCGACCAGATCGGGATGGAACGCCAGGCGATTGAGGTCCCACGACCGGTAGGGGAACTCTTCGACCCCGGCGAACTGGCTCGCCGCATAGCGGGCGTGACCGGACGGATCGGCGAAGTACTCCTCGGGCCGCGGGTAGTGCAGCCACAGCGCGTCTTGCGCCGCGGTCAACTCCTCTTGGCCCAGGAAACCCTCGACGAGAGCGAACCCGCGCTTGCGGACCTGGTCGAGAGCAGCGTCGGAGACCCGCACGGCTCGGCACTGTACGAGAACGCGTACGCTCCCGGGCGTGCGCGCCGTCCAGTTCGACATGGTCGATCCCGCGTTTCCCGCGTCGCTCGTCGAGATACCGGAGCCCGATCTCCCGGGGCCGGCCTGGGCGCGCGTCGCGGTGAGCCGCGGGGGGATCTGTGGGAGCGACCTCCACCTCTTCGCGCACAACACCGGTCCGTCGCCGACACTGATGGGCATGAGCGGCGCTTTCCCCTTCGTCCTCGGGCACGAGATCGCCGGAAGTGTCGTCGAGGCCGGACGCGAGTGCCCGGTCGCGATCGGAACGCGCGTCGTCGTCGATCCGTGTCTGCCGTGCGAGGCCCGAGGTATCGCACCGCTGTGCACCAACTGCGCGCGCGGGTGGACGTCGTCGTGTCTCAACCTCGACAGCCGCGTCATGAGTGGGGGCCGGTCGCTCGGGTTCACCCAGGGCCTCGGCGGCGGATGGGCGGAGCAGACGCTTGCGCACGCCTCCATGTTGCACGCGCTCCCCAACGCCGTCGCCGATCGCGGCGCGACCCTGTACGAACCGGTCTCGATCGCATGTCACGGCATCCTGCGCGCGCCACCGCACGACGGTGAGCCCGTCCTCGTCGTCGGTGCCGGGGTCATCGGACTCGCCGGCCTGGCCGCGTTGAAAGGGCTCTTCCCGGCGTGTCCCGTCACCGTTCTCGCCCGTCACGATCACCAAGCGCGAGCGGCGGCCGCCTGCGGCGCGGATCACGTCGTGCGCGGCGCGGCCGGCAACACGCACTTCGAAGAGCTCGCGCGCATCTCGGGCGCGCGCGTCGTCGGCCGGAAGGCGAACGTGATGCTCCTGGGTGGCTTCCCCTATGTCATCGAGGCCGTGGGCGCGGCCCAATCGGTGACCGAGGCCCTGCGGGCCGTCGCGCACCGGGGCACCGTCCTCCTACTCGGAGCCGCCGGCGTGAGCGAGGTCGACCTCACCCCGATCTGGTACAAGGAGGCGGCGCTCGTCGGCTCGATCGACCACACGGTCGACGGCGGCTCGGCGCCCGGGCTCGCCGGTGGCGCCGGTCGTCACTCCGTCGACCGCGCACTCGACATCCTCGCCGCGGGCCTGCTCCCCGATGCCGTCGTCGTGACCCACGAGTTCGCACTCGAGGATTACCGAGAAGCGGTCGAGACCGCGATCGACCGCGGCCACGCGCACGCGATCAAGGTCGTGTTCCGTGCGTAGCCGAGTGTCGAGGCACCGCCGGGCTGCCGTCGTTTCGCTGCCAATGGTGATGGCCGGGGCGTTGGCCGCGGGAATGGTCGCGACGTCGTGCAGCAGCAGTGGGAGTGGGCATCCGTCGACGGCGGTGACGACGCCGACCATCGACCGATCCGCCGAGCCCGCGTACGCGAAACCGGGACCGTACGCCGTCGGTTACACCACACTGCAGCTTCCCGATCGCGCGGTCGCGGTGTGGTACCCGGCCGACCCGCCGGCGGTGGCGGGCAAGCCGAAGGCGACGTACAACCAGGCGACACCCTTGCCCGACAACCTCAAGGGGATCGTCCCGCCGAAGTACGACACCGTCGTCACCATGGATGCCTACGCGGGCGTCGCGGCCGACACGAAGCACGGGCCGTACCCGGTCGTGCTGTTCAG
>DATCCI010000442.1:0-8382 GCA_036511415.1 Acidimicrobiia bacterium | reverse complement strand
CCGGCCGCCGCCGCCGCCGACCGGACGTCGCCTGGGCGGACGCGATCCTGAACGCCGCGACCCTGAACGCCGGCGACGCTTCTAGCGAAGGGTGAGGAAACCGGCCAGGTTGTCCTGGTCGGAGCGCACCTCGGCGAGCAGCGACTCCCGCGAATCGGCCGGCAGATCAAGGGCCGCGAGGGCGTCCTCGAGCGGCGCGTTCTTCTCCGAAGAGATGCCGTCGATCTCGATGGCCACCGCGTCCGCGGCAATGAGCACGCATCCGAGGTGCGACGTGACCCGCGCGGGCGGCGTGTGGTGCGAACCGATCGCCTCCACCACGTCCGCGGGAAAACGCATCACCGAGAGCGCGGCCGCGCCGACCTCGGCGTGGGTCATCCCGAACTCCATGCGCTCGGCGTCCGAGCCGGAGAGCTCGGGGTCGTGGGCGAGGAGCTCGAGCACCGCGTCGTACCGGCGCGGCGTGCGGCGGAACACGAGGGCGCGGCCGAGGTCGTGGAGCAGGCCCGCGCTGAACGCGTCGTTCGGCTGCGCGTCGTTCGGATGAATGTCGATCCGGCGCGCGATCGCGGCGGCGGCCGCCGCCGCGGTGACGGAGTGCGGCCAGAAGTCGTCGGGCAACGATCGGCCGTTCTCCGAGAACAGGTCGAACGCGGCGGTCGTGGCAATGGCGCGCACCGTCGTCACGCCGAGAACCGTCACCGCGCGCCAGGCGCTCGAGACCTTGCCCGAGAGTCCGTAGAACGCGGTGTTCGCGAGCCGCATGACCTGCTCCGCGAGCGCGGGGTCCGACTCGATCAGCCGGCCGAGATCGGCGGCCGACGAGCGCGGATCTTCGAGCATCCAGAGGAGCCGCATCGCGGCCCCCGGCTGCACCGGCAGCTGGGTGACCTCGGTGATCAGGTCGTTTGCATCCGCTGTCGCCATGGTTCTCGCCTCCGTTGAGGCCCGCCGCCGGGCACCTTCGAGCACTGTCCCGGACCCTTCGTATATCGGTCACGATCGGCAACCCCTGAGTCCGATCTCGCGAGCCCTACGCTTCGGCCCCGATGGACTCCTCCGGACGACTCCCCCGCACGACGCGTCCTCGCCGCTACGAGCTTCTGATCGTCCCCGACCTGGACGCATCCACGTTCTCGGGCGAGGTCGTCATCGCTTTGGAGCTGATCGAGCCGACCGACACGATCGTGCTCCACGCCCGGGCGCTCGACGTGGTCCTGGTCTCGCTCGAACAGGGCGGGGCCCCCGTGGCCGCCGAACTGCGGATCGAGGCGGAAAACGAGCAGGTCGTGATCACTGCAGACCGGCCGCTCCGGGCCGGAGACGCCGTCCTCGAGCTCCGATTCGAAGGCGCCATCAGCCCCGGCCTCCTCGGCTTCTACCGCAGCACCTACCTCGACGACGCGGGCGCCGAGCGCGTGCTGGCCGCCACCCAGTTCGAGGCCCCCCACGCCCGCGCCGCCTTCCCGTGCTTCGACGAACCCGAGTTCAAGGCGATCTTCGCGATCACCCTCGTCGTGGCCGACGGCCTGCTCGCGCTGTCGAACGGCCCGGAGATCGAGCGCACGAAGTTGCCCGACGGCAACGTCCGCGTCCGGTTCGGACCAACCATCCCGATGTCGACGTATCTCGTCGCCTGGGTGGTCGGCCCGCTCGAGGTGACCGAGCCCGTCGACGCGGGCGGGGTCGCGGTGCGGGTGGCGCACGTGCCGGGACGCGGCCATCTCACGCGGTTCGCACTCGACGTCGGCGTGTTCGCGATCAAGTTCTTCGCCGACTACTACGGCATCGCGTACCCGGGCGAGAAATGCGATCTCGTCGCACTCCCCGACTTCTCCTTCGGCGCGATGGAGAACCTCGGCTGCGTCACGTTCCGCGAGACCCGGCTGCTCCTCGACCCCGACGCGGTGACGCTCGACGAGATGTCGGGCGCGGCGCTGACGATCGTCCACGAGATCGCACACATGTGGTTCGGCGACCTCGTGACGATGAAGTGGTGGAACGGCATCTGGCTCAACGAGGCCTTCGCCACGTTCATGGAGCATCTGGGCGTCGACGCGTACAAGCCCGAGTGGAAGACGTGGGACGAGTTCGCGCTCGGACGGGCGGCCGCGCTCGATGTCGACGCGCTCGAGAACACCCGCACCGTCGAATACGAGGTCGTCACCCCGGAGGACGCCGACGGCATGTTCGACGTCCTCACCTACCAAAAGGGCGGCTCGGTACTCCGCATGCTCGAACGGTGGCTCGGCGCCGAGGCGTTCCGGGCGGGCGTGCGCCTCTACCTGTCGCGCTATCAGCTCGCGAACACCGAGACGACCGACTTGTGGGACGCGCTCGAGGAGGCGACCGGCCGGCCGGTGCGGCGGATCATGGACACCTGGATCTTCCAACCCGGCTTCCCGACGCTGCGCGTCGAGGACGGCGCGCTCGAGCAACGACGCTTCTCCTACGCGGGCACCGGACACGACGAGCGCTGGGTGCTGCCGGTCCTGGCCCGCGTACACACCGGTGAGCGAGCCGAGACGCGATCGTTGCTCTACGACACGGAGGCCGTTCCACTCGACGTGCCGGACGGTTCGCTGGTGGTCCTCAACGCGGGTGGCGAAGGCTTCTACCGCGTCGCCTATCCGGCCGAGTGGCGCGACCGCCTGCTCGAGGCCGGCGTACTGGAGCCCCTCGAGCGCTTCGCGCTGGTCGACGACCTGTGGGCCTCGGTTCTCGCAGGCGACGCGACGGCCGCCGAGTTCCTCGCGTGTTCGCACCGATTCGTCGGCGAGACCGACCCCGTCGTATGGCGCGTGCTCATCGCACACCTGCGCGCCACCGCCCGACTCGTCGACGGCGACGCGCTCGATCACGTGCGGGCCGAGATCGCGGCGATCGTCCGGCCCACGATGCAGCGACTGGGCTGGGACGGACACTCCGGCGACGAGCGCAGTCGTCAGCTCCGCGGGCTGCTCATCAACGTGCTCGGATCGACCACGTCCGACCCCGAGACGATCGCCCGGGCACGCGAGATCTACGACCACGCCGAGGGAGCCGACGCCGATGTCCAGGCGGCGGCGATCGCCGTGGTCGCGAGCAACGGAACCGCCGACGACTTCGAGCAATTCGTGGCGCGGGCGGCGGAGACGACGAACCCGCAGGAGCAGCTACGCTACCTCTACTCGCTCGGCGACTTCCCGAACGAGGAGCTGGTGCTGCGCGCCGCGGAGCTCGCGCTCTCCGACGAGATCCGGGCCCAGAACGGCCCCTTCGTCATCCAGCGCGCGCTCCGCAACCGTGAGCACGGCCCCGCGGTGTGGGCGAGCGTCCGCGACAACTGGCCGGCGGCGCGGGATCGTTTCAGTCCCTCCCTGATCCCACGGTTGCTCGAAGGCACCACCTGGCTGGTCGACGACGGTGTCGCCGACGACGTCATCGCCTTCGTCACGGCCCATCCCCTGCCGGCCGGCGCGCGCACGATCGCGCAACACATGGAGCGCCTGCGCGTGCACCGAGCGGCCGTCACGCGCGAGCGCGCGCGCTTCTCGGCAACTCTGCTCGACGCCCCCTGAATACCGGTGAATGACGACCGCCGTACGCTGGGCGAATGGCGAAGATGGACGTCGCAGGCAAGGTCGTGTTCGTCACCGGCGGGGCCCGCGGCATCGGCCTGGACGCGGCGCAGCGACTCCATGGCCGGGGCTCGAAGGTTGGCGTCGTCGACGTCGACGGGGCCCGGGCCGAGACCGAGGCGCGCCGGCTCGGGGAGCGCGCGCTCGGCCTGCGCGGCGACGTGACCGACCGGGCCCAACTCGACACGACGGTCGAGCAGGTGATCACGTCGTTCGGGAGGATCGACGTCGTGATCGCGAACGCCGGCATCGCTCCGCCGGTCGAGTCGGTGCTCACCGGTAGCGAAGCCGCGTTCGATCGCGTGCTCGACGTCAATCTGCACGGCGTCGTCAACACCGTGCGGGCCACGCTCCCGGCCCTCGTCGCATCGGGCGGGTATCTCCTCGTCGTCTCGTCGTTGTATTCCATCGTGAACGGCGCGCTCTGCGCGCCCTACGCGATGAGCAAGGCCGCGGTCGAGGCGCTGGGCCGATCGTTGCGCGTCGAGCTCGCCACAACCGCGGTCGATGTCGGCATCGCCTACTTCGGCTTCATCGACACGCAGCTCCTACGCGACACCGCCCAGAGACCGGGCGTCGTCGAATTGCGCGGCACGCTCCCGAGGTTCATCACGAAGCCGGTGCCGGTCGGGCGGGCCGGAGCGGCGATCGCCGCGGGCGTCGCGGCGCGCGCCCCCAGGGTCACCGCTCCGAGGTGGATGCGTCTCACGCTGCCCGGGCGCGGGTTGATCCAGTACGTCGACGGGATCATGGCCGGGAACCGTGGGGTTCGGTCCGCAGTCGACGCAGCCGAGCGCGCAACCGGCTGAGCCGGTCCCGATTTCAACTTGCCGGGTGGCGGACTTGCTCACCCCGCTGGAACGCGGCGATGTAGCGCGCTTCGGGATGGTCCAGGCATTCCAGGCGTTCCAGCACGGCGTCGTGGTCGTACGCGACTCGACGGTGCGCGACTCGATGGCCGTGGCGGTCGCTGTCGATCACGACGTAGGTCGCCCGGAGGTCGGACGTGATCGGGTTGCTCACGCTGCCCAGGTTGACAGCGCGCACGCGTCCGATCCGCCGGTCGGTCGGCCGGTGCGTGTGACCGCCGCACACCACGTCGGCGTCGTTGCCGGCGAGCAACGCCTCGAGGTCGTCATCCGCGATGTCGGGCGTGATGCCGGCGCCGTCGTCCGATCGCGGTGACGCATGAACTCCGAGCAATCTCGTGCCGTCCGCGAGGACATCTCGCTGCGAGGTCGGCAGAGTTGCGAGCACGTCGAGCCATCCATCGGCCTCGACGCGCTCTCGCGTCCACGCGAACGACGCTTCCACGGCAAGGAACAAGGGGAGCAGCGACGCATCGCGCTCGACGTCGCCGGCGTGCGGCGCCGGACGCTCGCCGGATACGACGTACCTGTCGGTATTGCCGCGCACGAAGCGAACGTTCGGAAGATCGACGAGACATTCGAGCGTTGCGACCGGATCGGGGCCGATCGCGACGAGGTCGCCGAGAACCCACCACGCTTCGACCCCGTTGCGCACCCCGTCGGCGACCACGGCGTCGAGCGCCACGCGATTGCCGTGAACATCGGACATGAGACCGAGCCGCACCCACCAAGCCTGCCACCGAGACGGGCGGGGCGCGCCCTCGCGTGCGCCGGGCGTCCCCGTCGTCATCGCGCCCGACGCCGCCGTCTCACACCGGAGATACCGTGATGACACATGCCGCTCGACCGCTTCAGTGCGCCCGTACGGGCCTGGTTCGAAACCAGCTTCGCCGCGCCTACCGACGCGCAGGCGAAGGGCTGGCCCGCGATCGCCGACGGCGACCACACGCTCCTGCTCGCCCCGACGGGGTCGGGCAAGACCCTCGCCGCGTTCCTCTGGGCGATCGACCGGCTCGGCGTCACCGCCCGGCCTCCCAAGGACCGGCGTTGTCGCGTTCTCTACGTCTCGCCGTTGCGCGCCCTCGCGTTCGATGTCGAGAAGAACCTGCGCGCGCCCCTCTCGGGCATCACGCTCGCCGCGGAGCGTCTCGGCGCCCCGTTCGACGCGCCGACGGTGGCCATGCGCACGGGCGACACCTCTGCCAAGGAACGCCAGCAGCTGGTTCGCAATCCGCCCGACATCCTCATCACGACTCCCGAGTCGCTCTACCTCATGCTGACGTCTCGGGCGCGCGACACGCTGCGCGGCGTGCAGACGGTGATCATCGACGAGATCCACGCGCTCGCACCCACCAAGCGCGGTGCGCACCTCATGCTGTCGCTCGAGCGACTGGAGGCGATCACCGACGCGCCGCCGCAACGCATCGGGCTCTCGGCGACCCAGCGGCCCCTCGACGAGATCGCACGTTTCCTGGGGGGATACGGCGAGCACGGGGTTCGTCCGGTCACCGTCGTCGACGCGGGCTCGCGCAAGTCGCTCGACGTCGAGGTGATCGTCCCCGTCGACGACATGAACGAGCCGGGCGCGCACTCCGCCGCCTCGGTCTCTTCCTCGAACGCGCTCGGATTCGACGATCCCGAGACCAACCACAGCATCTGGCCTCATGTGCATCCACGCATCCTCGAACTGATTCGCGCGCACCGCACCACGATCGTGTTCTGCAACGCTCGGCGGCTGGCCGAGCGGCTCGCCGCGAGCCTCAACGAACTCGCGGGCGAGGAGCTCGTGCGGGCGCACCACGGGTCGCTTGCGCGGGAGCAGCGCGTGCAGGTGGAGTCAGAGCTGAAGGAGGGGCGGTTGCGCGGCATCGTCGCGACGTCGAGCCTCGAGCTCGGCATCGACATGGGCACGGTTGATCTGGTCGTGCTGGTCGAGTCGCCCGGATCCGTCGCGCGCGGGATTCAGCGCGTCGGCCGCGCCGGTCACCAGGTCGGCGAGCCGAGCACCGGCAAGATCTTCCCGAAGTACCGTGGCGATCTCCTCGAGGCCGCGATCGTCGTGCGGCGCATGCGCGAAGGACTCGTCGAGGAGATGCGCTATCCACGCAATCCGCTCGACGTGCTCGCTCAGCAGATCGTCGCGACGTGCGCGATCGACGAGTGGAGCGTCGACGACCTGTACGCGCTCGTCCGCCGGTGCGCCAACTTCTCGGACCTGTCCGAGGACGCGTTCCGCGAGACCCTCGACATGCTCGCCGGCCGGTATCCCTCCGATCGCTTCAGCGGATTGCGGCCGCGCATCGTCTGGGACCGGATCGAAGGTCGCGTACGCGCCCGGGAAGGCGCGCAGCGGGTCGCGGTGCAGAGCGGCGGCACGATCCCCGACCGCGGGCTGTTCGGTGTGTTCTTGCCCGACGGTGGCCGGGTAGGCGAGCTCGACGAGGAGATGGTCTACGAGAGCCGCGTCGGCGAGTGCTTCGTGCTCGGCGCGTCGACGTGGCGCATCGAGGAGATCACCGTCGACCGCGTGGTCGTCACCCCGGCGCCCGGCGAGCCCGCGAAGACACCGTTCTGGAAGGGCGACCGCCCCGGTCGGCCCCTCGAGCTCGGCCGCGCGCTGGGCGGGCTCGTACGCGAGCTGCGCGGTCTCGGCGGCGCGCCGGCGGAAGCGGTGCTGCGGGAGAACGGCCTCGACGCCCGGGCCGCATCGAACCTCCGGATGTACCTCGACGAGCAGTCCGAGTCGACGGGCGCGATCCCCGACGACCGCACCATCGTCGTCGAGCGCTTCCCCGACGAGATCGGCGATTGGCGAGTCTGCATCCTCACGCCCTTCGGATCGCGGGTGCACGCGCCCTGGGCGCTCGTGATCGAAGAGCGGCTCGCGCGCGCCGACCTCCCGGTCCAGGTCCTGTGGAGCGACGACGGCATCATCCTGCGGCTGCCCGAGTCGATCGACGACGTCGCGACCGAGTTGCTCCTCCCCGATCCCGACGACATCGACGAGCTCCTCGTGGCCGGGCTACCGAACACGTCGCTGTTCGCCTCGAGGTTCCGCGAGAACGCGGCGCGCGCATTGCTCTTGCCTCGGCGCCGACCGGGCGAGCGCACACCGCTGTGGCAACAGCGTCAGCGCGCGGCCGACCTGCTCGAGGTCGCGAGCGGTTTCCCGTCGTTCCCGATGCTGCTGGAGACGACCCGTGAATGCCTGCGCGACGTCTTCGACGTACCCGCGCTGCGCGAGGTGCTCACCGAGATCCGCTCGCGCAAGATACGCGTGGTGCCGGTCGAGACCCGCCGCGCCTCGCCGTTCGCACAATCCCTCTTGTTCGGCTGGATCGCGACATACATGTACGAGGGCGACGCGCCCCTCGCCGAGCGCCGGGCCACCGCGCTGGCGCTCGACCGCGACCTCTTGCGCGACCTCATGGGCGCGGAGGAGCTGCGAGAACTCCTCGACCCGGAAACGCTCGCCGAGCTCGAGCTGGAGCTGCAGAGGTTGGTGCCGACCCGCCACGCGCGCCACGCCGACGACCTCCACGACCTCCTCTCGGATCTCGGGCCGCTCACCTCCGACGAGGTCGCCGCCCGGTGCACGGGCGATCCGCAACCCTGGCTCGACCAACTGCGCGCCGAACGGCGCGTCATCGAGATCGCGGGGCGCTTGGCCGCGGCCGAGGACGCCGCCCGCCTGCGCGACGCGCTCGGGTGGGCGATCCCGCAGGGCTTGCCGGCCGCCTTCACCGATCCCGTCAACCGACCGCTCGACGACGTCGTCGCCCGCTACGCGCGCACGCACGTGCCGTTCACGATCGAGGAGCTCACGGCGCGCTTCGACATCTCCCTCGAACGGGCGCGGGTGTCACTCGCCCGGCTCGAAGCCGCCGGACGGG
>DATCCI010000441.1:0-2836 GCA_036511415.1 Acidimicrobiia bacterium | reverse complement strand
GAGCTCGGCGGGGTCGCCGCCGGCGTGGATCCAACCGTCTCCGGCGCGCGCCGCGCGCCGGAGCGCGACGTCGGCGTGACCGCCGACGAGAATCGGAACGGGGTGTTCGGGAGTGGGACAGATCTTGCACCGCTCGAGCTGCAACACGTCGCCGTGGTGTTCGAACCAGTCGCCGGTCATCAGCCCGCGCAGCATGTCGACCATCTCGTCCATCCGCTGACCGCGCTGTTCCCAAGGCACGTCCATGGCGGCGAAGTCCTCGGGCCATGGGCTGATGCCCACGCCCAGACGCAAGCGGTCGGCGCTCAGCACGGCAATGCTCGCGGCCTGCTTGGCCACGAGTACGACGGGCCGCACGGCGAGCTTCAGCACGAAGGTCGTGAAGCGGATGCGATTCGTGAGCGCGGCGAGATACGGGATCAGTGTGAAGGGCTCGATGATCGGCTTGTCCTCGAGGAACGCACGATCCCCGTCGGCGGTGTACGGATACAGGGTGTCGGAGGCGGCGGGGAAGATCAGGCTGTCGGGCACCACGAACGAGTCGTAGCCCGCGTCTTCGGCCGCCCGGGCGAGCGGTGCAAGGAATTCGGGATCGCAGAAGGTCTCCGCGTAGCTGAATCTCATGGCGCGATCTTGTCCGACGCGGGTCAATGAGGCGGCACCGACCAGTGCACGAGATCCGGCTGCGGGCGATTCCCGGCGGCGCGGGGCCCGCCCCGGCGAAGGTGGTCAGCGCCGGCGCTCGCGCTCGAGGAGCAATGCGAGCGTCGGGCAGGCGTCGGTCGCGCGGCGCGCGTGTTCCTCGAGCTCCGGTGGAATCGGGGTCGGATCGATGATCGGGTAGCCCCAGTCGTCGAGCCTGATGCGCTCGGGAAACAGCTCCGCGCAGAGGCCGTGCGCGACGCACGTGATCGGGTTGAGGCGCAGCGACTTCGCGTTCGCGCTCATCGCCACGACATCTCCGGCCCGGGTACCGGGAGCGTGGCGGGGGCGTCGAACGCCGGGCACCGACCGCGCGTGCCGTGCTCGGCGATGTGTTCGGCGAACACGGTGAAGCCGCTCGTCACGAAGCGGACCGCGCCGTCGGGGAGCTTGCACGCGCCGCGCCCGGCGACCATGTCGAGCCAGCGGCGGGCCGCGACCTCGGCGCTCCCGTCGCGGTCGAAACCTCTCGCCATGTGCTCGACCACACCCGAGATCGCGGGCAGCCCGTTCGCGCATGCTCCGCACTGGCCGGCCGACTGGCTCGCGAGCCACCGCGTCACGCGCGCGAGCTCCGCGAGCGGGCACGAGCTGCTTGTAAGGGTCGCGATCGCACCGCAGCCCAGACCCGCGCCCATCGCCTTCAGGTCGTCGGCGGACAGCGTCACCATCGCGGCCTGGCGCGGGGTCAACCACGTGCCGAAGTAGCCGCCGACGAGCACGCCGATCGCGTCGTGCGCGCCCGCGTTGCGGAGCACGCGACGCAGAGGTGTCCCGAGCGGAACCTCGTAGACGCCGGGACGAGCGACACCGCTCAGGGTCACCAGCATGGTGCCCGGATCGGTTTCCGTCCCCGCGCTCCGCCACCACGGTGCACCGAAGCGCGCGATGAGCGCGACGTGGGCAAGGGTCTCGACGTTGTCGACGAGCGTGGGCCGACGATCGACGCCACGCTCGAACGGTCGGGGAGGCGTGAAGGTAGGTTTCGCCTCGCCACCGTTGAGCCAGTTGACGAGCGCGGTTTCCTCGCCGACGACGTAACGCGCCGGCGTGGTCGCAACCCGTAGCGCGATGCCGTCGGGCTCGCCTCGACGCTCGTCGATCGCCCGCTCCAGCGCGCGCACCACAGGAGCCGCGCTGCGCTCTACGCACACGACGGCCTCGTCCGCGCCGACCGCCCGCGAGGCCGCGACCATGCCGTCGAGCACGAGGTGCGGGGCGTGCACCAGCAGCGTCTTGTCCTTCGCGCTCAGGGGCTCGCCTTCGGTGCCGTTCGCGACGACGATCGGCGTTCGGCCCTGGATGACGCGGGCGCCGCGGGCGCGCACGGCTTCCATCTTCGTCGCGGTCGGAAAGCCGGCGCCGCCGCGTCCGCGCAGGCCGGCGCGCTCGACCTCGCCGATCAGCAGTTGCGCGGGCGCGAGCCTCGGGGCATGGCCCAGACGGGCGAGGTGATCGGCCAGGCGAGCGGCCGAGGGCCGCGGGAGGAGCCGCGGTGCGTCGGCTTCGAGAGCTGCGAACGGCTCGGCGACGGCGGTCATCGCGTGACTCCTCGCAGCGTGACCTGCCGCGCTGATGCAGGCGCGGGTGACAGGACCGAGGCGCTGACCCGCCACGCGACGCCGGCGAGGACGAGCACTGCGCAGCCGATGTAGACGTAGCGCGCCCACGGCGCGGCCGAGTCGGTTCCCGCGCTCAGCCCGTGCAGCATCGCGACCGGCCAGCAGGCGTACGCGCTCCAGTGCACCGCGCGCCAGACGCGGTAGCCGATGCGCGCCCGGAGGAGGCTGGTGATCACGAGCGCGGCGAGCAGATCGATCGCAACCACGCCGAGCCCGATTCCGAGCGGGCGGTATCGGCCGGTGAAGGGCACGATCGCGTTCAACAGGTGCACGGGCGATACCGGATCGAGAAGCGTGGTCGCGATGTGGGTCGCGAGGAAGACGACCGCGAGCAGCGAGATGTTCTTGTGCAGTCCCGCGGTCACGAATCTCGGCCAACGGGGCGCGCTCCAGCGCATCGTCGTGAGGATGCCGAGCGCGACGCTGACGGTGAGCATGACGACCGCGACGAAGCCCGTCCCGCGGGCCGTGTACCAGAGGGTCGAGCTCGGGACGAGCGCGCCTATCACGAC
>DATCCI010000440.1:0-4867 GCA_036511415.1 Acidimicrobiia bacterium | reverse complement strand
GTCGGCCTCGGACGCGAGCCGGGCGCGCTGCATGCGCTCGACGCCGAAGCCCTTGACGACCCGCACTCCGGTGACGCTCTCCTCGACCACGCCCGAGACGTCGGAGAGCTCCTTTTGGAGCTGCATGCCGACGGGATACATGCGGTGGTTGAAGCGAGTCGCGGAGAAGTTGAGCAAGGGCAACAGGCCGAGCGCGAAGAGCGCGAGGCCCGGGCTCCGCAGCACGAGGATCACCACGACCGCGGCCATCTGGATGGTGCTCGCGATCGTCAGGGGGACGAGGAGCACGACGTTGTTGATCTGCTGGATGTCGGTGTTCGCGTAGGCCATCAACTGGCCGGTCTGGGCCTGGTCGTGGAACGCGAAATGCAGCCGTTGGAGGTGCGCGACGAGCTTCATACGGATGTCGGTCTCGACGCGCCACGCCAGGCCGAACGCGGCGTAGCGGCGCATCCCCGTGCCGATGGCCTGCACCGCGCCGACCGCGACGATCGCGGCCGTCAACGCAAAGGTGACGTTCGTGCGGCCGCGCGCGATCCCGTGGTCGATTGCCTCTCCGGCGAGCAGCGGGACCGAGACGCGTGCCGCGGCCCACACGAGACCGGCGAAGATGCCGAGAAGCATGAGGCGCGGGTGCGCACCAACCGCTTCCTTCATGAGACGCCAACCCCGCTTGCGGGTCTGCGCGCCCTCTACCTGCGCGGCATGCTTGCGCGCGGCTCTTTGTTGTTTCGACCCGTCCGCGTCGTCCACCTCGATCGAGGCTATCAGCGCGACCCTGACGCCGACGTCAGGTTTTTCGGGTCAGCCCGGCATCCCGTCGTCGTCGAACGGCTTGCGGGCCTCGGCTTCGCGTAGGACGTCGACGATCTCGTCGCCTACGAGCTCCGACTTCTCGAGCAGCTCGTCGCGCAACGCGATGACGAGATGCCGGTGATTGTCGAGCAGGGCCTGCACGTCGGCCTTGGCCTGGGCGAGCAGCTTCTCGACCGCGCCGCGCGCGTCCTCGTTGCCGAGCACCTTGCCGACGATGCCCTGCGCAATCGGACCGGACTCGATCGCCTCGTACGACACCAGCGACCCGGCCATGCCGTACGCCCCGACCATCTGCGCCGCGATCCGCGTCGCGTGCACGAGGTCGCCGGACGGGCCGGTCCCCGACTCGCCGAAGAACAGCTCCTCCGCGCTCATCCCGCCGAACGCGATCTTCATCATCCCGAGCAGCTCGGAGCGGGTCCGAGTGAAACGCTCCTCACCATCGCTGTGCGAGAGCAGACCCAGCGCGTCGCGCCGCTTGATGATCGAGAGCACCTCGAGCTTACGATTCTGACCGACGAGGTACGCGACGGTCGCGTGGCCGGCCTCGTGTGTCGCGATGGTGCGTCGCTCTTCGTCGGTGTACTCGACGGGCTGCTTCAGACCGATCTCCTCGGTCATCTTCGCCTGCTGGACGTCGGACCAGTCCATCGCCATACGGCCGTCGCGCAACGCCCACACGAGGCCCTCGTCGAAGACGTGCTCGATCATTACCGGTGTGTAGCCGAAGGTCATCGCCGCGAACGCGTCGCGTCGTTCCTCCTTGTCGAGCTCGGGTGCGTGCGCCTTGCGATCGAGGTAGTAGTCGATGATCTCGCGCCGGCCCGTGCGGCTCGGGAGGTCGAAGTGAATCGAACGATCGAAGCGGCCCGGACGCAACAGGGCGGGATCGAGATCGGACGCGCGGTTGGTCGCGGCGATGAGCAGGATGTTCGACGGCTCGGGCACGCGCTTGTTGATGCGCCGGTGCGTCGGCAGGAACCGGTTCAGCGAGTCGATCCACCACCCGGCGAACTTGTGCGCGCCGGTGGGCGCGTCGAACGACTGCATCTGGATGAGCAACTCGTTGACGACACCGGAGATGCCCTCCGTCGAGTTGCGGTCGACGCGGCGCCCGTACGGGTCGGAGGCGAGCGCGTCGGGCAGGGGCACCGAACGCATTCCGCTGCGCGCGCCGGCGATCGCGTCGATCTCCTCGATGAAACCGATCGCGCCACCCTCTTCGGCCGCGGCCTTGCGCAACTCCTTGAAGTAGTTCCGGATCTTGCGACCGGTCGCGCCGTAGTACTGCGACTGGAACGCGGTCGCCGACACGAACAGGAACGGGACGCCGGCTTCGTGCGCCATCGCCTTGGCCATGTACGTCTTGCCGGTCCCGGGCGGGCCCTCGAACAAGACGCCCTTGCGCGGATTGCCACCCATGACGCGCCGGAAGGTCTGGTACCCGAGGAACAGGTTCAGCGACTTGACGACCTCGTCCTTCACCGGGTCGAGACCGACGACGTCGTCGAGCGTCGTCGCGATCTCGCTCGGGTCGTAACGGACGTGCGGTGACCTGCCCATCGCCATCATGGGTACGACGAGGACGATGCAGAGCACCAGGATGAGACCGAGGGGCAGGAGGATCTGCAGCGCGGTCGGGCCCAGATGGGGTAGGCCGGGGTGGATGAACTGGCCGCTGAGGATGCGGTAGTAGAGGTAGCCGGTGAGCGGCACGAGGACGAACAGCAGGCGCCAGAGCCGTCCTCGGCGGGTCGACTCGCGGATCCGACCCACGTCGAGCGAACCGGCCAGAACCTGCGTGCCGCCCATGCCGGCGAGATCTGCCGCGCTGGCCGTCGCCTTGCTCTCGACCCGATCCGGGTGTCGACGGTGCACGCTCACTCCCCCAGAGCCCTTTGAACACGGAGCGTAGCAAATTGGACGACCTTCGGGAAGCACGATCGGGGGTCGTGGGACCGCTGTACGCAGATGACCTCGAAAGTGGCGCGCGAGGTCGACGTAGAGTGCGGCGGTGAGTCAGCCGGTCGAGGGGGTCGACGCCCGGACCGACCGGGTGGCACAGGGCACCGTCGGCGTGGCGCTCCTCGCGGCCTTCGTGTTCCGTATCCCGTGGCTCGTCCCGGGGCTCTCGCTACTCCTCGCGGTCGGGGCGCTCGCCGGTCCGAGGGCCAACGGGCTCCACCGCGCGCTCGAACGCTGGGTCACTCCGCGTTTGCCGGCGCCGAGCCGCACCGCGCCGGACGACACCGTCGCGGTTCCGACCGCGCGCGCTCAGGACGGACTCGCCGCGGTGATCCTCGCCGTCGCGAGCTTGGCGTTCCTGCTCGGTATCGCGATCGTCGGCTGGGTGCTCGCGCTCGGCGAGGCGTTGATCGCGATCATCGCGGCGACCACGCGGATCCACCTCGGTGACCGGTTGCGCCGCGCGCTCTAGATCGAGACGTACCCGGCCGGGACGGGCTATACCTCGAACCGACCGTACCCGCCTCGGTAGAAGAGCAACGGCTTGCCCTCGGGCGCGTACCCGAGCTCGAGAACGCGCCCGACCACGATGACGTGATCGCCGGCGTCGTGCTCCGCCAACGTCTCGCAGTCGACGAACGCGATCGCGGCCTCGAGCAGCGGCGCACCGGAGCGCCCGGTCGAGTACGCGATGTGCGCGAATCGATCGGCACCCTTTTCGGCGAACAGCCGGCAGACTTGTTCGGCGTCCTCGGCCAGGATGTTCGCGGCCCACTTCCGAGCCGCCTGGATGCGCGGCCACGTCGACGACGACTTCGCCGCACAGAACAGGACCAGCTGTGGTTCGAGCGAGACCGACGTGAACGAATTGCAGGCCATGCCGACCGGGTCGGCGCCGTCCTGCGCGGTGATGATCGCCACGCCGGTTGCGAAGTGCCCGAGAACGGTCCGCACCGCGGCCGGATCAGGGGCGAGCACTTCCTTGCGCAACGAGCTCACTGCGACGCGGGCAGGGCGGGCGACAACTCGATCTCGAGGCCTTCGTAACCGGCGAGCACCTCCGGCGCGCCGAGGCGCGCCGCCTGATCGGACGCGGATCGCTCGATCGCGACGAGGTCGCCGTCGCCGTGCGAGGGATCGTGGTGAAAGAGCACCAACCGTCGCGCGCCCGCCTCGCGCGCGACGTGTACCGCATAGTCGCCCGTGCAATGACCCCAGTGCCGCTTCGCCTCGTACTCCGCGAGGGTGTGCTGCGCGTCGTGGATCAACAGGTCTACCCCGTCGCACAGTTCGAGAATCTCGTGGGGGATGTAGTCGTCGGGGTGTTCGGGGTTGCATCCCGGACCGTGATCGGGAACGTACGCGACCGAAGTGCCGTTGAGGTCGACGCGAAAGCCGAGCGTCGGGCCCACGTGGCGCACCCAACGCGAACGCACCTTCGCCCCTGCTACGGGAAAGTCGTCGTCACCGATGTCTTGGAAGCGAACCTCGCCCGCCAACTGGTCGGGGGTGATGGGAAAGAAGGGCGGCCGCATCAACTCTCCGAAAACCTGGCCCAGCGGACCGGCGGCTTGGCGCGGCCCGATCACGTCGAGGATCGAGCCTTCCCGGTGCAGCGGCGTGAAGAAGGGAAGGCCCTGCACGTGGTCCCAATGGAGGTGCGAGAGCAGCACCGTGCCATGGAACTCGCCTGCGCACCGTCGCGAGTAAGGGCGCACACCAGTGCCCAGGTCGAAGAGGATCGGCGCCGCGTTGTCGGTCTCGATGGCGACCGACGAGGAATGACCGCCGAAATGTGCGTACTCGGGTCCGGCGCACGGCGTCGAGCCCCGAACGCCGTTGAATACGACGCGTATCCCCTCGGACATGAGCCCGGAGAATAGTCACGACACCCGTATGTTGGACAGCGCCCGTACAATCGCCGCTCGGAGGGAAGCCCACGATGGCGGTCGACGCACAGCCCACGGACTCGCAGCTCGACGCCGGCGGCGACGTCATCGTGACCGAGGGCCTGACCAAGGTCTTCGAAGGCCACGGCGGGCCGGTTCGTGCCGTCGAAGACCTCAACTTGCGGATCCACCGCGGC
>DATCCI010000439.1:0-4363 GCA_036511415.1 Acidimicrobiia bacterium | reverse complement strand
CCCGAGGTCGACACCAAGCGCGCGGGTTGCGTCGGTCGCGGTCACGACCCCCACTGCGCCGCCAGCTAGCGGGCAACCGCGAGCGCGTCGTCGATGCCCGCGACGTTCTGGCCTCCGCCGACCACGGCCTCGGCACCCTTGCCGACGCCTCCGCCGAGCTTGTCCGCCGCCGGCTTCGCGATCGCGTCGGCGGCGGCGCCCCGCCCGACGACGTCCTTGCTGATCGCGACGGCGATCGCCGCCTTGCCGTCGGCCGCGCCGACGAGCGCCACCACACCGCTTCCGAGCGCGCGCACGGTCTCTTGCGCGAGCTGCTTCAACTCTGCGGTACCGAGATCGTCGACACGCGCGACGAGGACGCCGCACTCCGCGCGCTCGGCGAGCGCACCGGCCTTGCTGACCGCTTCTCTCGCCCTCAGGCCCCGAAGTTCCTCCTGGAGCGTGCGCACCTGCTCGGACAGGCGTTCGATCCGATCGGGCACTTCCTTGGGCGGTGCGCGTAGGAGGTCGCCCGCGCGTCGCAACAATTGTTCCTCGAACTCGATGTACTCGAGCGCGCCGTCTCCGGTCATCGCCTCGATCCGGCGGAGGTTCGAACCGATCGAGCCTTCGCTCACGATCTTGATCGGACCGATGAAGCCGAGCGCGTGCACGTGGGTTCCGCCGCACAGTTCGGTCGACGGTCCGGCCTCGAGGACGCGCACGATGTCGCCGTACTTCTCGCCGAAGAACGCGATCGCGCCGATCCGCTCGGCTTCGGCTTTCGTGGTCTCGTAGTGGCGCACAGGCGCGTCGGAGATCACCTGGCCGTTCGCCAGGCGCTCGACCTGCGCGAGCTGCTCGGCGGTGACCGGCTCGTGGTGGGAGAAGTCGAAGCGCAGCCGGTCGGGTCCGACGAAGGAACCGGCCTGTTGCACGTGCGTGCCGAGAACCTCGCGCAACGCCCAGTGCAGCACGTGGGTCGCCGTGTGATTTCGCCGGATACGGTCGCGGCGGACGCCGTCGATCGCTGCGATCACCTCGTCACCTTCGTTCACCGTACCGACCCGCACGCGCCCCCGATGCAAGGTGATCTGTCCCGGCAACCCGTACTGGGTGTCGAGCACGTCGATGATCGCACCCGGCGCGGTCGTGATCGTGCCCGTGTCGCCGATCTGGCCGCCCGACTCCGCGTAGAACGACGTGCGGTCGAGCACGACGTCGACGTCGGTGTCTTCGGTCACCTGGCCGACCAGGTCACCCTCGACCACCAGCGCGAGCACCTTCGCACTCGACGAATACACCTGGCGGCCGTTGAACTCGGTCGGACCGTAGTTGTCCAAGAGCTCGCGAAACAGGTCGATCGGGACGCCCCTGGCCGCACCGACTTCGGCCGCGTCGGCGCGCGCCCGGACGCGCTGCTCCTGCATCCGCGCCTCGAATCCGGCGAGGTCGACCGCGCGGCCGCGCTCGCCCGCGATCTCGCGGGTGAGATCGATCGGGAAGCCGAGCGTGTCGTGCAGGAAAAAAGCGTCGTCGCCGGAGACCTCGGTTCTATCGACGATCTCGGAGAGCATTTCGACGCCACGCTGCAGAGTGGCGCGAAACGACTCCTCTTCTCGTTCGACGATCTTGCGGACGACGCCGTACGTCGTGACGATCTCCGGATACGCGTTGCTCATCGTCGCAACCACGGCGTCGACCATCGCCGGCATCACGACGTCGCGCGCGCCCAGCAGGTACGCGTGCCGCACGGCTCGGCGGATGATCCGCCGCAGGACGTAGCCACGCTCCTGGTTCGACGGCCGCACACCGTCGCTCACCATGAACGTCATCGTGCGCGCGTGCTCGGCGATGATGCGCAGGGAAACATCGGTTGACTCGCCGGCGCCCGAGCGCGCACCGGTAACCCGCTCCGCCGCCGATCGCAATGGCGTGAAGATGTCGATGTCCCAGATCGACGTCTTCTCCTGCAACGCCATCAAGTTGCGCTCGAGACCGGCGCCCGTGTCGATGCTCGGCCTCGGCAGAGGGACGCGCGTTCCGTCGGCCTGCTGGTCGAACTGCATGAACACGAGGTTCCAGATCTCGATATAGCGGTCCGCCTCGGTGATCGGACCCCCGTCGGGGCCGAACTCGGGCCCGAGGTCCCAGAAGATCTCCGACGAAGGCCCGCACGGTCCGGTATCGGCCATTCGCCAGAAATTCTCGTCGCCGAGACGCTGGATCCGAGCGGCCGGAAAGCCCACACGCTCGCGCCAGATCTGCTCGGCCTCGTCATCGTCCTCGTGCACGGTCACCCAGAGCCGATCGGGGTCGAGCTTCAGGACCCCCGTGTAGAACTCCCAAGCCCATGGGATCGCCTCGGCCTTGAAGTAGTCGCCGAAGCTGAAGTTGCCGAGCATCTCGAAGAACGAGAAGTGCCGATTCGTGCGCCCGATGTCGTCGAGGTCGTTGTGCTTGCCGCCCGCCCGCACGCATTTCTGGACCGAGACGGCGCGTTTGTAGGGCGCGGTTTCGTCGCCGGTGAAGTACGGCTTGAACGGAACCATGCCCGCAACGGTGAACAGCAGCGACTTGTCGACGGGAATGACGCTCGCCGACGGCACGTGCACGTGAGCGCGTTCGGTGAAGAAGTCCACGAAGGCGCGGCGGAGCTCGTCGGCGGTGGTCGGACGTTCGGGCATCGCCCAGTCAGGTTACTTGCCGCCGCTCCGGACGGAGCTGCCTTTGAATGCCGCCTCGCGGGCGCGCATGGCGTCGCGCCCTTCCTGCACGGCCGCGCGAACGCTCCCGCTCCAGCGGTCGACGACGTCGGGCGGCGCGAGCCGCACAGCGACGCGACGTACACGACGCATCACAGTCCACGACGATCCGAGGCCGAGCAGAAAGCCGATGACGAGCCACAAGAGCCGCTTGATCACGACGCCGATCTCCGGCGCTTCGGCGGAGTCGCGCCGCGTCCCGACTCTCCTTCGCGCAACCGGTGCGCGGCGCGCGACACACCTGTTCCGAATGCCATTGCCTTCACGACCGGAGTCGCGATCGCACGCTTCGCCTCGTCGAGACGCTCCGCGGACGTCACGAGCCGTTCCACACGGTCGATCTCCGTCGCCGCCTCGTTGACCGAGAGGCGCGCGTCGTCGAGCAGTGCGAGCGCGTCCTCCTCGAGGATCTCGAGCGCGGCGCGCAGCTCGCGCAGCGTTCGGGAAACCAGGACGAGCACGGTCGCGAGGACGGCCACGAGGATGGTCACGACCGTGGCCGCAACGACCGCCAACACGTCACCCGTCGACATCTTCTCCCGCGTCCTCTCCGCGCCGCTTTCGCCACTGCTCGATCAGGCGCCCCTCGGCGCCGTGTCCGGAGGCACGGTAGAACTGTTCCCCGGCCACCTCGACCGGGAGGTGCTCCTGCGGCACCCACCCGTTCGGATCGTCGTGAGGATAGACGTAACCCTTGCCGTGGCCGAGCAACTGCGCCCCCCGGTAGTGGGCGTCGCGCAGGTGCATCGGAACCGGGCCGGGTCGCCGATCGCGGACCGCGCTCGTGGCCGCGCCGAGCGCGGATATGACGCTGTTGCTCTTGGGCGCGAGCGCGAGGTGGATCACCGCATGCGCGAGGTTGATCGCCACCTCCGGCAAGCCGACGTATTCCACCGCTCTCGCGGCCGCGTCGGCGGTGAGGAGCGCCTGCGGATCGGCGAGGCCGATGTCCTCGCTCGCGAGGATGACGAGCCGGCGGGCGATGAAACGCGCGTCCTCACCGGCTTCGAGCATCCGCGCGAGCCAGTACAGGCCCGCGTCGGGATCCGACCCACGAATCGACTTGATGAACGCGGAGATGATGTCGTAGTGCTCGTCGTCGCCGTAGCGAACGCTGCGCAGAGCAAGCGCGGCCTCCGAGTCGGCCAGCGTGATGACCTTGCGGTCGGCCTGGACCGTCAGCGCGTGGGCCACCTCGAGCACGGTGAGTAGATGCCGCGCGTCGCCTTCGCTCTTGTCGATCAAATGACGGAGCGCGTCGTCGTCGATCTCGGTCGGCTCCGATCCCAGCCCGCGCTCGGCGTCGGCGAGCGCGCGTCCCGCGAGCTCCTCGAGCGCGGAATCGTCGAGCGGCTCGAGACGGAACAACGTGCTGCGCGACAGCAGCGGGCCGGTGAGCGAGAAGAACGGGTTCTCGGTCGTCGCGCCGACGAGCACGAGCAGACCCTCCTCGACGAAGGGGAGCAGCACGTCCTGCTGGGCGCGGGAGAACCGGTGCACCTCGTCGAGGAACAGGATCGTCCCCTGACCGCGCTCCCCGAGCCTCGCCCGGGCCCGTTCCGCGACCTCGCGCACGTCCTTCACGCCGGCGCTCACCGCGCTGAGCGTCTCGAACGCCT
>DATCCI010000438.1:0-6008 GCA_036511415.1 Acidimicrobiia bacterium | reverse complement strand
AGGTGATACCCGCCGATGAGCCGTTGGGGGGCGTGCTTCCACCGCCGCACGGGCCTCCGGTGGTGCTGAGCGACGTCCACGTGAACGCCCCCGTGACCGGGTCGGCGGGCACGTACGTACCGGCCGGGAACGGCGCGACGTTGACGGGGGGCACCTGGGTGACGTAGTCGCCTTGCAGATTCTTCGTGGTGTTCACGTTGTACTGCGGCGAGATGCCCTGCATCATCCAGTACGACGTGTCGGAACCGGCGCCCGCCAGCGAGTTCTCGCTGCCGGTCAGGATCGTCGGTCCCGTATTGGGGATCGCCCCTGCCGGTATCGCCGCCGCAATCATTGCGGCGGCTGCAGCTCCCGCGACGAGAGCCAACCTGATCTTGCGATTGCGCACGCTGTGCCTCCTTGAGGGTTCGGTTGGGGTTGCGCTCATTCACGCACGCCAACATGAACGTGAGGCGTGGGGAAAGAAGCGCGCCCCTGAAGTTCCCCCGACTTCGCGGCGGATCTCACGGCCGAGCCGACCGTCAGAGCGTCGCGGGCAGGAGGCGAACAGCGTTCTCGAAGAAGAGCCACAACGCCATGGCGACCACCGGCGTGCACACGATCCAGGTGGTGATCGCCGGCCACCGCGACGCGGCGTACACGGTGATCAGTGCGACGACGGCCAACAGTTCGAGCCACACGAGCGTGTAGGCGGTGGCGTCGCGTTCGCCGGTGAGACCGAGCCCCTCTGGGTCGAGCGTGCGTTTCAGCGGCGTCGCCGGAAAGGCTTGGCCGACGAGCGCCGCGGAGACGACCAGCCGACTGCTCGCGGTCCATCGTGAGCCGGAGGTGAACAACGTCAGTCGATTGTCGTTGTGATACTGCGCGAACGAACCGTCGCTGCTCGCGAGGTCGGTCACGTTGGTGACGCGATACACCGCGTGCCCCTGGCCGGTCGTCACGTCGATGCTGTCACCGGGATGCAGCGCGCTCAGGCGACGGAACGGACCGCCGTAGAGCATGCGCCGCCCCGCGAGCACCGCGTTGCCGGGTTGGCCCGGCAACGACGTCCCGACGAGGTGTCCGGGGCCGTCGCGCAGCTGGCCACTTCGGGTTCCCTCGACGACGGCCTCGTACATGCCGAGGGATGGAATCTGGATGATCGCGACCGGTGCCCCCGCGGGGATGGCGCCACCGATCGGCGCGCGGTCGGACGAGAGCTCGGCGCGGAAGCGCCGCTGCAGCCCGACCTGGCTGCGCGCGTGCGCGAGCCCCGAGAGCCACAGTGCGAAGACCAAGAACGCGAGCACGGCGACGATGAACGCCTGGAGTCCCCGCCGCCACGCGGCGCCGACCAGCGAGGCGCGCGCGGGCGGGGTCGCGCGCTCGGGCGCGCGCGTGCGCTCGCGCTCGGCCGGGCCTCGGGCATCGGGCTCGACCCGCTCGGGTGCCAGCACCACGACCGTCGACGCGGCACTCACAGTGCGGGCTGCTCCTGCGACCGTCGTTCGGGCCGTTTGAGCCGGGCTCGCGCGGATGCGAGCCATCGTCGCCACCGCCGCCTGAACCCGTCGACGGTGCTCGCGAGAACTGCGAGAAGCGCGAGCACGAAAACGATGGGCAGCACGAGGTGGTCTCCGGCGCCCCCGAGCAGCAACGCGGCGAACCGGGCGGCCGGGCTCGCCTTCGGCGACGATTTCGCGACGTTCTTCACCCCCACCGTCTGCTCGGGCGCAGCCGCAGACGCCGCCGGCCCGGACGGGGGGCTCGCCGTCAGCGCGCCCGAGTCGAAGCCGGTGCCGCTCAACAGTGGAGCGAACCCGGCATCGCCTGCTGCGGAGCCGGTCGCACCGTTGGCCACCGCGATCGTCGAGGTCGTGGTCGACGTGGTCACGCGGGCGGGCTTGGTCGCCGGTCGTACGGTGAGCGCGGCCGCGGCTTGCAGCGTCTGCGCCGCGAGCGCGGTCGGTAGCGGTGCATACCCGTTGGGAACGGTCTGCTGGCCGGCTCCCACCGCGTACCCGAGGAGCTCTTGGACCTGCACGCCTTGGGCCGTGTTCGCGAGCGTCGTCGGAATCATCGCGTGGTCGACCTTGGTGAGCGGCCACGCGTTGGGGTCGGTCGGCGCGCCCGGCTCGACGTGGAAACCATTCGGCGTCGAGGTCATTGCCGCGAAGCCCGCCGCCAGGCTGGTCGGGTTCACCGACACCACGGGCTTGCCGACACCCGTCGTCAGCCGCGCGATCGGCAGGTCGTATTGCCGGGCCGTCGGGAGGTCGAGGATGCCGATGAACCCGTTCTGGATCGGGCTCGACGGCACGCTGTCGGCGGGCTTCGTCTGGGCGAAGACCCGCTCGGCGACACCGTCCTCGCCGATGCGGGGGAAGTACACCCCGTTTTGGCTGCGGGCTTCGAAGACGTTCGTCGGGTACGGGATACCCAGCCATTGCGGATCGACCGGGACGCCGTACGGGTCCTTGCCGTCGAGGAACGCGCGCGCGGCGTGATCGGAGTTGACCCAGTTGGTGACGATCCAGGTGTCGGCGTTCTCCTCGCCGCGCAGACCCGGATCGGTCGCCTGCGCCGGGAAGGTGTGGCCCGGATTGAGCTTCTTGAACTCGGGATCGGCGAAGAACGTCAGGACGTCGGAGTCGCTGAGCAGGCGGGCCACGAGCCGGGGCGTGAGCGTCAGATCGGAGATCGGCTGGTGCTTGATCGGGTCCATGATGTTGTACGCGACGACGACTCCGGTCAGGTCGATGGGTGCCACCGTGTACTTCGGCGCCCCGGCCGGGGTCCCACCGGGTTGGGGCGGAAGCGATGAGACCGCGATGTCGACGTTCTTCGCGAAGAAGTCGGTCCGCGACTGGTCGGATGACGTGTTGGTGACGTTGAGCGTCAACGCGTTCTTGCCGTTGCACAGGTCGGCAGCCCATTGATACAGCGCCGGCGCCGCCGACGCCTCGGTCTCGATGCGGGCGTCGAAGTGCGTTACGGGCGGGCAGTCACCTGCGCTCTTGCGAAACTGCAACGGCACGATCGTGCGGACGGGCGGCAGATGATTGGGATCGAAGCCCGCGGGGGTGTTCTCGTACAACAGCAACGAGCACGGCTTCGTCTCGCTGCAAGCGAGCTGCGGGAGGCGTGCGGTCGTCATGATGTCCATGAACGCGCGGCCCGTGCCGTCGGTACCGGTCACGCCCGGTTCCTGGTTGCCGGTCAGCGACAGCGGGAAGGTGTCGGCAGTGTTGCAGTCGGCCAGGACCGACTGAGGCGCGGCCGAGCACTCCATGATCACGACGCCGAACGTGCCGTCGGGCTTGGTCGGGTCGAAACCCTGCCAGGTCACCTCGGCCACCTGGTCGGTGAGACCGGTCGCCGGCGTCACCTCGGCCCTGCGTACCGTCGCCGCGGCGACGGACGGACCATGAGACACGGCGAACGAGCACAGCAGTGACACGAGCGCGACCGGCACGACCAACGCGACGAGCGCGCACGAACGCCCTGATCTTCTCCGGAGCGCACCTGTCCGACGCGAACTGCGCGCGGTCACGCCGAGTTCCTCGAGATCACACCGAGTTCTTCCGCGATCTCACCGAGTTCCTCCGGACACGTCGGTCGTCTCGCCGGGCGCGTGCTCGTTGCTAACACTCCCGGAGCGTCGTCGCCGACCGAACCTTGTAGTTGTCCACCGTTGTTCCGGTGTCGTTCACCGCGAAGTCACGCGTCGGTCAAGGCGGACGACTCGAATGTGCGCGTGACGCGATCGGCGTCCGACGCAACGGGTTGGGAGTTCCGTGTCCCTGTACAGCGATGCGCTCGAGACCGCGCCGGTCGAAGCGCGCGTCCGCGTCGCGTCGATCGCGCGCTCGGGAGTCGACCGGACCTATCGCGTGGTCGTTCGGGCGAGCGGCGCGTTGACGTTGGGTTTGATGGCGCTGATCGGCCTGTTCCTCGTCGTACGTTCGTGGCAGGCGCTCAAGGTCGCGGGTTTCAGCTTCTTCACGCGCTCGACGTGGGCGCCCTCACTCGGGCAGTTCGGCGTGTGGTCGGCGCTGCTCGGAACCTTCTTGATCGCGGTGATCGCGCTCTGCATCGCGGTCCCGGTGTCGATCTGCTCCGCGCTCTACGTGACCGAGTACGCGCCGGCGAGGTTGCGGCGGCCGCTGACCTCGTTCATCGACGTGCTCGCCGCGATACCCAGCTTGATCTACGGGCTCTGGGGGCGCGCCTACCTCCAGCCGCGCGCGATCGAGTTGAGCCGCTGGCTGGGCAGCCACGTGGGTTTCGTGCCCTTCTTCCATGCGAAGGACCCCGAGAACCTGGGCAGCTATCCGGCCTCGACCTTCATCGCCGGGATCGTCGTCGCGCTGATGATCGTGCCGATCTGCACGGCGGTCATGCGGGAGGTGTTCTCGCAGGCGCCGCCAGGCGAGAAGGAGGGCGCGCTCGCGCTGGGCGGGACGAAGTGGGGGGTGATCAAGACCGTCGTGCTGCCGTTCGGGCGCGGCGGCATGATCGGCGGATCGATGCTCGGGCTCGGCCGCGCGCTGGGCGAGACCATCGCGGTGACGCTCATCATCTCGCCGTTGTTCAACCCACATGCGTTACCCCACGTGCTGCAGACCGGGGGCAACTCGATCGCGTCGCTGATCGCGCTGCGGTTCTCGGAGTCGAATGCGTTCGGGATCAGCGCGCTGATGGCCGCGGGCTTGACCTTGTTCGTGATCACGCTGGTGGTGAACGCGCTCGCCTCGATCGTCGTCGCGCGATCACGCTCGGGTGCAACGACGGAGATCTGACGCACCCTATGACGACCACCGACACGCCCGTCAGCAATCCACCGGTTCCGGCGAGCGCCGCGGCGATCACACGCGACGAGCTTCCCGAGAACCGCCTTCGCCCGCGCGCGTTCCGGCGTTCGGACGCGATCGACCTCGTCGGCGCCGCGGTCGGCTCGTTCTGCCTGACGTGGCTGATCTACGAGCGCCTCACTCCGCTTTCGGGACTGCTCGGGTTCTGCGTCTCGTGGTACGCCGTGTTCCTCACGACGGCGTGGTTCATCGCGCGGGAGCGCCTGGGCCGGATCCAGGCTCGCGATCGATTGGTCGGGATCGTCGTCGCGACGGTCGGGTTGGGCATGTTGATCCCGCTCGGCCTCATCGTCGGCTACACGGTCGCCCGCGGGTACCACGCGCTGCGACCCCAGTTCTTCTCGCAGGACCAGAGCCATGTCGGACCGCTGAGCCCGGCGACCCAAGGGGGCGGCTCGGCCGCGATCACGGGTTCGCTCGAGATGGTCGGTATCGCGACCCTGCTCTCGGTGCCGCTCGGTGTGGCGACCGCGGTGTTCCTGAGCGAGGTCGGCGGCCGGCTCGCGCGGCCGGTCCGGATGATCGTCGACGCGATGAGCGCGATCCCATCGATCGTGGCCGGGTTGTTCATCTACGCCGCGTTCATCATCGCGCTGCACCAGAGCCAGACCGGCTTCGCCGCCGCGCTCGCGCTCGCGGTGCTGATGCTGCCCACGGTCACCCGCACGGCCGAGGTAGTCCTGCGCTTGGTGCCCGGCGGCCTGCGCGAAGCATCCTTCGCGCTCGGCGGTGGCGACTACCGAACCTTCCGGCGGGTGGTGCTCCCGACCGCGCGCAGCGGCGTGCTCACCGCGGTGATCCTCGGTGTGGCCCGAGTCATCGGTGAGACCGCGCCGTTGATCCTGACCGCGCTCGGCAACACGTCATTCAACTCCAACCCGACCAAGGGCAAGCAGGACGCGTTGCCGTTGTTCGTATACCGGCTCATCCGGTTCCCCCAGACCGCCTCGATCGAGCGCGCATGGACCGGCGCATTCGTGCTGCTCGGCATCGTGTTGGTGCTCTTCATCGTGGCGCGTCTCATCGGCGGACGCGGACCGGGCCACATCAGCCGCTTCCGGCGTATCCGCCTCGCACGAAAGGGACTCGCTTGAGCATTGCCGACACTCTCGACGCTCTGCCGAACAGCAGGGCAAGGGTTGCACGCCTCGCGTC
>DATCCI010000437.1:0-3102 GCA_036511415.1 Acidimicrobiia bacterium | reverse complement strand
CCGGCGATAGCGGCGACCGATCGCGCCCGCCAGGTCGACGTCGATCATGAAGTGCGGTCGCAACGCCTTGGCCACGTCGTCGGTCAACGGCAGGAGGGTCTCCTTCTTCGAGAGGGGGAGGACCGCCACCTTGATCGGCGCGAGGCGCGGATCGAGGCGCAGCACCGTGCGCTTCTCGACCTTGCCCTCGCCGGTCGGCGCCTCGTCCTCGTCGTAGGCGGCCAGCAGGAACGCGAGCGTGGCGCGATCGGCACCCGCCGCGGGCTCGATGACGTACGGCAGGTAGCGCTCGTCGTTCTCCTGGTCGAAGTACGAGAGATCCTCGCCGGAGAACTTCGCGTGTTGGGTCAGGTCGTAGTCGGTGCGGTTGGCGATGCCCTCGAGCTCACCCCAACCCCACGGGAACACGAATTCCACGTCGCTCGTGTCGGCCGAGTAATGCGAGAGCTCTTCGGCGTCGTGCGGACGGATCCGGAGCTTCTCCGCGGGGATGCCGAGGTCGAGATACCAGCGGTAACGCTCCGCCACCCAGTACTCGAACCACTTGGCGGCCTGGTCGGGTGGCACGAAGTACTCCATCTCCATCTGTTCGAACTCACGGGTGCGAAAGAGGAAGTTGCCGGGCGTGATCTCGTTGCGGAACGACTTGCCGAGTTGCGCGATGCCGAACGGCGGCTTCTTGCGCGTCGTGGTCTGCACGTTCTTGAAGTTCACGAAGATGCCCTGCGCGGTCTCCGGTCGGAGGTATGCGACCGATGCATCGGTCTCCACCGGGCCGACGAAGGTCTTGAACATCAAGTTGAAGTTGCGAGCATCGGTGAAGGAGTCCTTCGCCCCGCAATTGGGGCAGGCGCCCGAATCGGGCAGCTGGTCGGCGCGGAAGCGTTCCCTGCAGTTGCGACAGTCGACGAGCGGGTCGGTGAAGGTCGCGACGTGACCGCTCGCCTCCCACACCTTCGGGGCCATCAGGATCGCCGAGTCGAGCCCGACGACATCGTCTCGGAGCTGCACCATCGACCGCCACCACGCGTCTTTCACGTTGCGCTTGAGCAGCACACCGAGCGGCCCGTAGTCCCAGGTGGAGCGAAATCCTCCGTAGATGTCGGACGACGGGAACACCAGACCCCGGCGCTTCGCCAGGTTGACGACGCGATCCATCAATTTCGGGTCGGCGGGCGGTGCCATAGGCAGACCAGGCTAGTCGCCAGGCCCGCGAGCGCCCGGGCCGAGTGACGCGTCGCTCGCCGGGAAACGGCGGCGCCCGAGAAGCGCCCGAGAAGCGCCCGAGAAGCGCCCTAGAGGAGTGCAGTCGAGCGCAGGCGCCGCTCGACGTGGTGTTCCACCGCACGGATGCCGAGCTGTTCGACCTCGTGCGTCTCCGGACCGATCGGCTGCGCGAACACGCCGTTCAATCCGCCGCCGAGCATCCGGCGCAACAGGTCGAGCGCCGGGTACGACAACGGCCAACCGCCGCCACGCGCGCACCCCCGGCACAGCGTGCCGCCCTCGTCGAGATCGAACGCGATCAGTTCGGCGTCTTCCCCACCTGCCTCGCGACCGCAGCGGGCGCAGCCGTCGAGCATCGGATGGATGCCTTCGAGGGAGAGCAACTTCCAGAAGAACGCGGACGTGACCATCGGGTTCTGCAGCTCCGCGAGCGCCCGGAGCGCGCCCGTGAGCATGCGATACAGCGCCGGGTTCGGCTCGTGCTCTTGCGCAACCTGGTCGACGGCTTCGAGCATCGGGACCGCGTGCGTGAGCAACACGTACTGCTCCCGCAGGACCCGATTCGCCTCGAGCGTCTCCACCTGGGTGACGACGTCGAGCTCGCGGCCGCGATAGCACTGGAGCGCGACCCGGCTCGTCGGCTCGAGCCGGGCACCGAACCGGCTCGACGTCTTGCGGACGCCCTTGGCGACCGCCCGCACCTTGCCGTGCCCTTGGGTGAGGAAGGTGACGATGCGATCGGCCTCGCCGAGCTTGATCGTTCGGAGCACGACCCCTTCGTCGCGATAGAGCCCCGGCATCACACGAGTGTAATTCGACAACCCCGGCCGCAAATGCCCCCCGCCGGGACCCACCGGGACAGCTCGGTGGTCAGATGCCGCCGTAGCGGCGGTCGCGGCGCTGGAACTCGGAGATCGCGTCGACGAGATGGCGGGTGCGGAAGTCGGGCCAGAGCACGTCGGTGAAGACCAGCTCCGCGAACGCGAGCTCCCAGAGCAGAAAGTTCGAGATGCGGTACTCGCCGGACGTGCGAACGAGCAGATCGGGATCGGGCATGTCGGGGGCGTAGAGGTGCCGGGCGATCGTCCGCTCGTCGACCTTGCCCGGATCCACCCTGCCCGCCGCGACCTCACGGGCGATGAACCGGACCGCGTCGACGATCTCGGCCCGGCCGCCGTAGTTGAACGCGAACGTCAGCGTGAGGCGGCGATTCGCGGCCGTCAACGCCTCGGTCTCCTCGATGCGTCGCCGCACCCGCCCCGGCACCCGGCCGCCGCGCCGACCGATGAACCGCACTCTGACGCCTCGCTCGTTCAGGTCGTCACGACGCGCGAGCAGCAGGCGCTCGTTGAAGTTCATCAGGAATCGGACCTCGTCGAGCGGTCGTCGCCAGTTCTCGGTCGAGAATGCAAAGACCGTGAGCCACCGCAGGCCGATGTCGAGGGCGCCGTCGACGGTGTCGAAGAGGGCCTCTTCGCCGGCCGCGTGACCCTCGGTGCGTTTCAGCCCGCGCTGTTGGCCCCAGCGACCGTTGCCGTCCATCACGATCGCGACGTGCGCCGGCATCCGCCGCCCGTCGAGCTCGGACGCGGTCACGACGCTCCCTCATTTCGGCACCAACAGATGGGCGCGAAACGGGCCGTGAGAGACCAGTTTCGGTACCAACAGATGGGCGCGAAACGGGCCGTGAGAGACCGGTTTCGGTACCAACAGTTGGGCGCGGTCCAGGGCACGGGCGGGACGCTACCCGCGCCGACGCACTAGCTTCCCGCCGTGCCCTGGACCGCGATCGTCAATCCGGTAGCCGGTCGGGGGCGAACCCAGAAGTTGCTTCCCGACCTCGAGCGCGCCGCGAGCGCGGCCGGGATCGCGCTG
>DATCCI010000436.1:0-5204 GCA_036511415.1 Acidimicrobiia bacterium | reverse complement strand
GAAATCGGCACTCGAGACGGCGGCCAGTGCGAGCGCGTGAACGTTCGAGAACGGTCCGAGGGCCGACGCCGGCCCGGGCGTGGCGCCCGTCGGCGCGAGCGCCCGCTTCGGCACGCCCGGCGCCGCGAGCGCGCTCTTGGCGCCCTCGGTGCTCGTGCCCGATCGGCTCGCGCTCACGCCTGCGGCGATCCCGACGACCGCCGCGATCGCCGCCGCGAGGCCGCCGGCCACGAGGAGACCCTGCCGCCGGCGACGGCTGCGATCCCCGCGTCGCGATGCGTGCTCCGCTTCGGCGGCGCGCACGGCCTTCGCCCGCAGGCGGGCGGCGAGCAGCTCGTCGATCTCCGGGGGTTCCGACAAAAGATCGCGTGCCGCGACGAGCGCGGCACGGCGATCGTCTGCACCGGGTGTGGCGCGCCGGCGCGCCGACACCTCGGCCGTGCTCAGCCCGAGGTCGCGCGCGGCCGCGTCGAGCTCGCCGTCGAGGTCGGCGGAGAGGAGCTCGTCGAGCTCTTCGGGTTCGAAAGGAGAGGTGTCGTCGTTCATGGGCTTCAGCTCGTTGGATGCTCGGAGGAGGTCTCCCGGTTCCCGAGGAGATCCGCGAGCGCCGCGCGCCCGCGAGAGATCCGGGACCGGACGGTTCCCGCGGGTATGCCGAGAACGTCCGCGATCTCGGCATAGTCCATGCCCACGAGATCGCGCAGCGCGACCGCCGCTCGATACTCGGGCGTCAGCTTGGCGAGCGCGGCATCGACGTCGAGTCGGTCTGCGATCGCGGCGTCGGTCGCCTGGCCGTGGGTGTTCCGGGCGGACTCGGGCAGGCTCTCGGACGGAACCGGGCGCCGTCCCCGACGGCGCGACTCGTCGAGCGCGGCATTCGTCGCGACGCGGTAGACCCAGGTCGAGAACTTGGCGCGTCCGTCGAACGACCCGATCTTGCGCGCGATCGAGATCAGTGCTTCTTGCGTGGCGTCGAGCGCGTCGTCGGGATTGCCGAGAATCCTTCGGCATACGCCGTGCACGAGCGCGATGTGGTCGCGCAGCAGCGCGTCGAGCGCTCCGCTGTCACCGCCGGCGGCTTGGCGCGCCAGTACTTCGTCGTTGTCGTCGTCGCGCACCGACGAGGCTCACTCCTGCCGATCGATCCAAGCGATCCCCATGACCCGCGGGCCGGTGTGAACGCCGATGACGGGTCCGATCGTGCCGACGGTCACCTCGGCGTCGGGCACGGCCGGTTCGAGCATTGCGAGGAACTCGTCGAGGTCGGGCGCGCCCGCGTGCAACACGCTGATGTGTTCGACCTTGCCGACCGGGACCTGGTCGACGAGGAAGCGCAACGCCTTCGATCGGGTGCGCACCCGCCCTGCAGATTCGACGGCGCCGTCGAGGACGCTGATGATCGGCTTGATCGACAGCATCGAGCCGACCAGGGCCTGCGCGCCGCCGATGCGACCGCCCTTGCGCAGGTACTCGAGCGTGTCGAGAGCCGCGAACACGTGCTCGCGCTCGCGGCGGGTGTTCACCTCGCTCACGATCTCCTCGAGTGACGCGCCGGCGCGGGCGCGCCGCGCCGCGTGGAGCGCGAGGTTGCCGATACCCATCGACGCGCTCAGCGAGTCGATGATCTCGATCGGGGTCGTGCCGTCGAGCGCTTTGGCCGCAACCTGCGCGGACTGCATGGTCGCGGACAGCCGGGCCGAAAGGTTGATGCAGACGATGGCGTCGGCGCCCTCGTCGCTCAGCCGGCGGAACGTCTCCTCGAACGCGCCGACCGACGGCGCCGACGTCTCGGGAAGCACGGAAGAGGCCGCGAGCTCACGCCAGAACGCGTCGACGCTCAACTCCTTGCGGTCGACGTACTCGCGATCTCCGAAGCGGATCGTGAGCGGCACGACCTCGATGCCGAGCTCCTCGCAGATCGGTTCCGGGAGATCGCACGCGCTGTCGGTCACGATGCGAACTGGCATGCGCCCTCCTCGGTTGGGTGTCCGCCACTGCGGGCCTCAGGTTTCCGATCCTGCTGCGCCCTCCATGGTTACACCCCGGACGGGGTCGTGCCGCGCCGCCTTAGCAAACCGACGAGCTCGGCGACCTCGCCCGAGCGGAGGGCGACGAGGCCCGCGACGTACACCAAGAGGCCGACGGCGGCCGCGACCGCGGTCGCCAGCAACGCGACGGCCGGCGACGAGTGCCCGATCGCACCGGCGATCTCTGCCGCAACGACGGCCAGCGCCAGCGCGCCCACACCGGCGCGCACTGTCGACCGCATCGCGGCCGCGTCGGGGACCCCCCCGATGCGGCGCCGCAGGACCACCAAGGCACCGACGGCAGCGACGAGGTACGCACCACTCCAGGCGAGGGCCAGGCCCTGGACGCCCAGGCGCGGAAACAACACGATCGCGAGCACGACGTTCAGCCCGTTCTCGACCGCGTTGAGAACGAACGGCGTGCGGGTGTCCTGCAGGGCGTAGAACGCCCGCATGACGTACAGGTAGATCGAGAACGGAACGAGGCTGATCGCGAACGCCTGCAAGGTGTCGGCGGTCACGACCGCGTCGTGTGTCGTGAACTGGTGGCGCACGATCACGCCAAGCATCGGTTGGGCGAGCACCGCGAACAGCACCGAGGCCGGGAGAACCAATACGACGATGTAGCGCAGACCGAGTCCGAACTCGCGTCGCATCCCTTCGAGGTCGCCGGCGCGCGCTCGACGGGCGAGATTCGGAGTCATCGTGGTCATGATCGAGACCGCGAGGAGCCCATGAGGCACGACGTAGAACGTGAACGCGTAGACGTAGGCGGAGACGTTCCCGGCAGAGTTGTTGGCCAGCACCAAGACGAACAACTGCGCGAGCTGGTTCGTGACGACGTAGCCCGCGGTCCATCCCGACAGCCGGAGAATCGCCCGGATCGCGGGGTCGCGCCAGGCGAGAACGAATCGGAGCCGAACGCCCGCACGGGCGACGGCGGGCACCAGGACGACTGCCATGGCGACGATCCCCGCGGTCGTCCCGATGCCGAGGAGCAACAACAAGCCGAGATCGTTGCGAACGCGCGCGACGTCGGTGATCGTGCTGTGCCGGCCGGAGGTCCGGAACGCGAAGGCGAGCAGCGCGACGATCACGACGACGTTGTTCACGACCGGCGCGAACGCGGCGGCGACGAAGCGGTTGCAGGCGTTGAGCAACGCGCTCGCGAGAGCGGTGAAGCAGTAGAAGACCATCTGCGGGACGAAACAGAGGATCAACACCGTCAGCACGTGCACCTGCGCGGCACGGTCGGGACCGTGCTCGTGCAGCACGAACAGGCGCGCGAGCAACGGCGACAGGACCATGGTGACGGCGGTGAAGAACGTGAGGGTGGTCATCGCCACCGTGAAGACGGCCGACGTCGAGCGGTCGTCTCGGCGTTCGAGGAGGCCGACGAACACGGGAACCAACGTCGCGGCGAGCACGCCGCCGACCAGCAGCTCGTAGACGATGTTCGGAGTGATGTTTGCGAGGTTGTACGTATCGGCGAGCGACTCCTTGCCGATCGCGGCCGCGAGCACGACCACGCGCAGCAGTCCGGTCAGTCGTGACAGAAGTGTGCCGGCGGCCACCGCGGCGCTGGAGCGGGCGAGGACGGCTCGGTTCCGGGGGCGGTCGTCGCTCACGGCGCCGGTGCCGGCGCCGGAGTGGGCGCAGGTGACGGTGACGCCGCCCGCCGCCGGTTCCGACGAGATCGCCGGAAGTGGTTGGCCCACCAACCGGCGAGGAAGACGAGCGCGGCGACGGTCACCCCCACGGCCCAGCCGCCGAAGACCGCCGACCGAACGGTGACGCGCACCGGCGCACCGAACGCGAGCTTGCCGTCTTGCGAGGTGACGCTGATCGTCATCGGGAACGTTCCCGACGCGCGAGCCTCGACGGTGAAACGGATCGTGTTGCTGCCGGGTTTCAGCGTCACCGACTGGTCGGCGCCGTTGGGGAAGAGCAACTTCGCGCTCTCGAGATGTACGCGCACCGTGACGTCGCGCTCCGGTAGGAGGTTGTTCTCGAAGCTCAGCGGCACGGCCGCCCGGCGAGCCGTCAGCGTCACGCGCTTCTCGTCGGCGGTGACGCCGGACGTGAAGCGGTGCACCGCGCTGTCGATGTTCGCAAGCGCGGTGTGGGCGCGTTCGGGCGAGATACTCGTCGAGAGCGCGGTGAGCAGCGACGCCTCGCCCTGGACGACGACCGGATCCGCGGGCCCGACGACGTCGCGGAACGCCGACAACTCGTCGGCGACGGTCTGGTACTCGACGGGGTCCACAGGTGTGGATGGCGGTACGGCCGGAACCAGGCGGCGTTGCACGTCGGTTCCGAGCGCCTGTTCGGTCGTGATGGTCCCGAAGACGTCGTCGAGGGTCGCGGACCCGACCAGCGGGAGCGTGCGCACGGCCGCGAGAACCGTGTCCGTCGTCGCCAGGTCCGGCTTCCAGCGCGCGGGCGGTGCGATGACGATCGCGCGGGGGATCGACGGCGTCTCGTACGCGACCTCGGCCAGGGCCGCGACGACGCGTTCGGCCCGGAGCGCACTCGGATCGGGGCCGTTGAACAGATCCTCGACGAAGGGGGCCGTCGCGACCGCGCGGGCGCCGCCGCCGGCGGTGTCGAGTACGAACGCCTGGGCCGGCGAGAACGGATGCGTCACGGGTATCAGCGCCTGCTCGCGGACGGCGACGCGGTCGATCAGCATCTGCCGGAGCCCGTCGACGGCCGCGTCCGTCGTCGGGGCGGGATCGATGAACGCGGACTGCGCGGGCGTGGCCGGGTTCGCACCGAGGGCCGAGCGGAACGCGAGCGCGCCGGTCGCGTACTCGCCGGGCAGATAGCTGCCGAGGCCGGCCGCCTCGAGTGCGGCCGCGTCGATCGGAACGTACGGGGTGGGCAGGACCTCGGTCGTCGATCTCAGCGCGGCCGCACGCACCCGAGCGAAGGCGGCCTTGATCGAGGGATCATGCAGTGCGAGGCGCTTCCAGGCCGCGGCGGTCTCGGGTCCGAGTACGAGCGACACGCGCAGCCCGGAGGTGTGCGCGAGGAGGGTCGCGACCTTGTCGAGGCGGCCGCCGCGCTTCAGTTCCGCGACGACCGCCGGGTCGTCCGCGCCGTCCGGAAGGGTGATCGGATCGGCGACGGCCTGGAACACGAAGGCGACCGAGAGCTTCTTTTCGATCGGTTTCG
>DATCCI010000435.1:0-2233 GCA_036511415.1 Acidimicrobiia bacterium | reverse complement strand
TCACTCGCACACCTGAACGTGCTCCCGGTGGACACCTTGAAGATCGACCGTTCGTTGATCGAGGGTCTCGGCGATCACGAGCACGACTCGGCGATCGTCTCCGCGATCGTGGGCCTCGGGCACGCGCTCGGCCTCACTGTGACGGCCGAAGGCGTCGAGGACGACATCCAACTCCACGCGATGCGCACGCTCGGGTGCGACTTCGCCCAGGGTTACTACTTCGCGCGACCGCAGCCCGGTCAGGTCGTGCGGGCGCTCGTCCACCACCGCTTCCGGTGGAGCGAGCGGGCCAGCGCCTGACCGGCGGGGTCAGTCGGACTTCGGCCACGCCCGCAGGATGCTCCAGGCGAAGATCCCGGTTGCGTGGCCGTCGCTCCACGTGATCGTGAGACCCCAGCCCCCGATGAGCTCGGCGCCCACCGCCGTCAGCGGCAGGAGCGACCGCGGATTCGGCCCGACGACCCGTCCCTGCTCGCGCAGCCCGCGGCATTCGGCGCACGGACAATTGCGCCGGAGCTCCTCCAGGCCGAAGTGTGACACGGTGCCGTCGACCCAGTGCAACGTCAGGCCACCGGCGCGGTCGAGCTCGACCTCGGTCGGGGCCTCGGACTCGGGGAGGTCGAACGGCACTCGTCGAGTGTGGCCCAAGCCGGGGTCTGGAGTTGAATGGGGCGCATGCCACTGCTCCCCGAGGCCGAGGTCGCGTCCGCCCTCACCGCGCTCGCCGGGTGGTCTCGCGCGGGCGACGAGATCGAAAAGACGTTCGAGTGCCCGTCGTTCGCGGCCGCGATCGCGTTCGTCGTGCGGATCGGCTTCCTGGCCGAGGCCGTCGACCATCATCCTGATCTCGACATCCGTTGGCGGCGCGTGCGGATCGTGCTGACGACCCACGACTCGGGTGGATTGACCGCCAAGGATCTCGACCTCGCGCGGCAGATCGAAGAGGTCGCGTAGTCGTGCCGCTCGTCGTGGCGCTGGTGATCATCGCGTTGCTGCTCCTGTTCATGTGGATCTCGGTCGGGCGCGAGCCCGGTCCGGGACCCTCCGACGTCGCGATCGCGTACGAGCGCGCCTGGGACGAGCTCGACTTCAGCCTCCTCTTCGACCTCTCGGGAGCGCAGCTCCGCGACGGACTTCGGCGCGACCAGTTCGTCGCCGCCAAGCGCGCCGCGTACGCGAGCGCGAAGGCTCCCACCCGGATCGGTGCGCGCATCGGAGTGGAGACGTCGGTCGCGGGTCACCAGACCGCGCTCGTCGTGACCAAGGTCGTGGCCGACGGGGGCGCGGTGCGCAACAACGTGATGCTCGACCACACGGCGAACGGTTGGGTCGTCATCGGCTACTCGTTGCGACCCGATACGGAAACCGGAGCGCACTCGCCGTCGTGACGAGCGCGGGGGTGTTGCTCACCGGTGGGGCGAGCCGCCGGATGGCGACCGACAAGGCGACCATCGTCTGGCGCGGTGAGACGCTCGCGGCGCGGGCAGCGCGTGTGCTGGCGGCCGCGTGCGACCCGGTGATCGAGGTCGGTTCGGGCGCGAGTGAGCTCAACTGTGTGCGCGAGGATCCGCCCGGCTCCGGACCGCTCGCCGCGCTGCTCGCCGGGGCGCGCGCCATGGAAACACACACTCCGGTCGTGTTGCTGGCGTGCGACCTGCCTTTCGTGGAACTGCCGATCCTGCGCCTGCTCGTCGATTGGCCGGGAGCGCAGACGGTGATCCCGGTGGTCGACGGCCGGTTGCAGTACGCGTGCGCCCGCTACGGGTCGGACGCGCTCGAACGCGCCGAGGCGGCGCGGCGCGCCGGTGAGCACTCGCTCCAGGCGGCGGCCGGCGACGACCACGACGAACTCTCCGAGTCGCAGTGGCGAGCCGTGGGGCCGGCGAACACGTTTGCCGACGTCGACACACCGGCCGACCTCCGCCGCCTCGGTCTCTCGTAGCATCTCACCGTGCGGACGCAGCGGAGGCGCGCCGAAGGGCGCGCCGCAGCGAGGGAGTCGTAGTTGACCGTGCGGACGCAGCGGAGGCGCGCCGAAGGTCGCGCCGCAGCGAGGGAGTCATAGTTGAGGTTGTCCGACGCGCCGGTTCGTCGTTCCGTGAGCGACGTGCAGGTGCTGGCGGTCGACGCGCAAGGTGCGCGGCAACGCCCTGACCGTCTGGTCACCGAGGAGCCGATGGAGGTGCGGGTCGCCGGGCCGCGCCAGGAGCCGGTGCCGTTCGCCGTCGCGATG
>DATCCI010000434.1:0-8931 GCA_036511415.1 Acidimicrobiia bacterium | reverse complement strand
CGACGATCGCATCGTCGAGCGCGAACACAAGTCCCGTCTCCTCCGCCAGCGGAACGAACTTCCACGCGTCGAGGACACCCCGCTCGGCGTGGTTCCAGCGTGCGAGCGCCTCGGCGCCGACGAAGAGACCAGTCCGGAGATCGACCTCGGGCTGGAACCACGAGACGATCCGGTCCTGCGCGATCGCGTCCCGCAACGCATGCTCGTCGTCGAGGCGCGACTCGATCGCGGCGCGCAGCTTGATGTCGAACACCTCCAAGCGGTTCCGGCCGGACTGTTTCGCCCGGTACTGCGCGGCGTCCGCGAACGACATCAGCGTCTCCGCGTCGTCCGTCGTGTCCTGATTCGTCGCCACGCCGATGCTCGCGGAGACGTTGATCGAGCGGCCGCCCACTCGGAACGGCTCCGAGAACGCCTCGGCAACGCGCTCGGCAACCACGACCGCTTCCCCGTTGCTGTGCAGCTTGTCGAGCAACATCGTGAACTCGTCACCCCCCAGCCGGGCGAGAACGTCGGTGCTCCGCAGCATCAGGTGCACCCGCTCGGCGATCTGGACGAGGAGCATGTCGCCGGCCGCGTGTCCGAGCGAGTCGTTGACGACCTTGAGCCGGTCGACGTCGAAGTAGAGAACGCCGACGATCGTGCCGTTATTGCGCGAGCCCGCGACCGCGCGCTGGAGCGTGTCGACGAACGCGGCTCGGTTGGCAAGACCGGTCAGCTCGTCTCGCAACGCGCGTCGTGTGAGCTGCGCGTTGGCCTCGCGCAGGCGCGCGTTGGCCTCGTCATTGTGCTCGCGCAGTTGCAACTCACTCACCACCACCGCGTGAACCTCGTGGTGCAGAGAGGTCATAACGACGAAGTAGATCGGCACCGCGAGACCGAGCAACCTCGTCACGCGATCTCCGGATGCGACGAACGCGACGGTCACCGGGACGAGCAGCGGAAGCTGGGACGCGTAGAAGTAGAGACGGCGCGCCGCCGTTCCGACGACGTAGGTCGCCGAAGTGCCGCATACGAAGAGCAGGTACACCGCTCGCAGTTGGACGTTCTGTGACCCGGGCAGCGCGAAAACGGCCGGGAAACCCCAGGCGACGGCGATCAGCATCGTGCAGAACAGGCTCGCCGGGTAGTGGTTGACGACTTCGCCCCGGCGCCGCCGCTGCAAGTACCGGCCCGCGCACACCATCGTGACGATGTCGGCGATCGACACGAACGCGACGAAGGCGAGCCGCCGCGAGAGGGGGACGGAGGTGCCCAGAATCAACGCGAGTAGCGCCGAAGCCGGGATCCCGAGCAGGGAGCTCCGCCAGAGCGCGCGTATGACCTGGTCGAGACATGCCGTGCGCGCGGCTTCGCTCAGCGGGCTACGGCTCACGCGAGCGGTATCGGGCGCCCGAGCCCGCCGCTTGACGTCCGGCGACGACCGGGACCGCCCGGCCCGTCGGGCATGACCCGATCGCGGCTTTCCGCCCCATCGGCTCGCCCGCCGCAGACCCAACCCCGGATGAGCCGTCCGGTCCGGGCCGGGTTCAGCGATCGCCGCGCGGTTCCACCCGCGTCCACTGGTCGAACCAATCCGACTCCAGCAACGCGAGATGCAGCTCGAGCGCGTCGACGACGTGGAGCGGCGACCCGCCTCGCCGTGCGCTCGGCCTCGGAAGACTCCAGTGCTCGACCGTGACGCCGGACGCGATCGCCGGACGCGCCAGTGATGCCGCAGTCGCGCCGAGGAACGTGGTGTCGCACTTGGAGCAGCGCGCGCGGTAGGACCAACTCTGGTCGTCGATGCACCGGCGCACGACGACGCGATCGACACGCACTCGTACGACACCGCACGCCGGGCACGTGACGCTGACCCACCGAGAAGCCTTCCCGGCTCCGCTTCCGGCGCTCGGTGGAACGGTCGGGCGGCCGTTTCCGCAGGGCCCCGACCGCCTCGGCCCGCGCGGGCGGCCGGTCGTCATTCCCCAGACCTCGAGCAGCCGGACCTCAGGCACCCGGTCCTCGTGCACCCGGACGTCATAGCCCTGTCTCCTGATCGGACGACTTCGCCGACCGCGCGAAGCTCGTCCCGAGCTTGCGCCCGCGCCGTGACGCCGACGTCACCCGACTGCGATCCACCGTCGACCCTCGTCTCGCGCATCACGGGCAGGTCGCGGTGTAGTTGCCCGCGCCGTCGTAGGTGGGCCTGTAGCGGGCGGTTGCACGCGGCGCCGACTCTTGCAGAAATCCGGCGGTCTCGAGTTGGGTGAACATGCCCGTCGGTCCCGACAGCACGGTGCCGCTCGGGTACGCGCTCGTGGCACTGTGCGCGGAGAACGCCTGCAGAGCGGTGTTGACCGTGCGCACCTCGATGGTGCACGGGTTCGACGCGCCCTTGTTCGTGATACCGCTCACGGCGAAGACCACGACCGCGGCAAGGATCCCGAGGATCACGATCACCACGAGGAGCTCGACGAGGGTGTACCCCTTCTTGATCAGACTCTTGTTTCCTATGTTGTTCCGACTCCGCACTGCAATTGCCTCCTGCAACGCGATTAGGGAGCGAGCATCAGGTCGATCGAGCCGCTGGGCGACGCCGAACCGAAGAAGCGCGCAGTTCCGAACGCCTCGATCGAGCCGTCGAGGCCGAGCAGGTAATAACCGTCCTTCGACGAGATCGCGCGCATGCGCATCGTCGGCACGTACGTCCCGCCGAGGATGGCGCGCAGGCCGGGCAGGCTGCCCTCGAACGGCACACCGAAGGCGAAGATGCCGCCGTCCGACGCGACCAGCCAGTAGCCGCTTCCGTCGTGCGCTCCGGCGATCGACATCACCGGCGCCGCGAGCCGCATCGAGCCCGTCGAGCCGTGGAACTGCGCGTCGCCGAACGAGAACACCCCTCCGTCGGCCGCGACGAACCAGTAGCCGTTGCCGCTCGCAGTGATGGCCAGGTCGAGCACTCGTGCGTTGAGGCGCATACCGCCGGTCGAGCCGTGGAACTGCGCGTCGCCGAAGGTGAAGATGCCGCCGTCGGCGCCGAGCAGGATGTAGCCCTGGCCCGACGGCGTCGACGCCATGCCCACGATCGGCGAGTTCAACGCGACCTGGTTCATGCCGCCGTAATAGTGGGCGTCGCCGAACGCGAGCACGGCTCCGTTCGCGGCCGCGAGCCAGTAACCGCCGCCGGTCGGTGTGCGGGCCGAGGCAACGATCCCGCCCGGGAACGCGCCGCCCGATTGCTGCACGTCGCCGTAGAACTGAGCCCGGCCGAAGGCGCGCACACTCCCGTCCGGGCCGACGATCCAGTATCCATTGCCCTTCGAGCCGTAACCCGCGATCCTGGGTGTCGCGGCGACGACCGCCGCCGCGGGGTCGATCAAGCCGTGCCCGAACTCCGGATCAACGCCGGGCGCACCCGCGTCGCGCGCCGTCGACTCGAGGATCGACGTCACCGCGCCGGCCGAGAGCGTGTTGTTCTCCGAGATGATGAGCGCCGCCTCGGCGGATGCGTACGGCGTCGCCATCGAGGTGCCGCTCGCGACCGCGTAGCTGTTCGACGACGACGACCAGGTCGACCAGATGTCGCTCCCCGGCGCGGAGACGTCGACGTAGCTCGCAGTGTTCGAGAACGCCGACCTCGCGAGGTTCTCGTCGAACGCGCCGACCGCGATGGCTTCGGGATACGCAGCCGGGTACACCGCCGCGTTCCCGGTCGCACCGTTGTTGCCCGCCGCCGCGAGCACGACGGCGCCCTTGTCGAGTGCGTAGCGCATCGCGATCTGGATACCGGCCGACGGCCCGCCGCCGAGACTCATGCTGATCACCCGCGCGCCGTGGTCGGCCGCCCAGACGATTCCGGCCGCGACGTTCGAGGACAGCCCATTACCGCTGGCGTCGAGCACGCGGACGGGAAGGATGCGAACCCCCGGCGCGGCACCGGCGATGCCGAGTCCGTTGTTCACCGTTGCCGCGACGATCCCCGCGACGTGAGTGCCATGGCCGTTCGGGTCGTAGCGACCGTCGCGACCCGAGTCGATGTAGTCGATTCCCGGAAGCACGACGGCGCCGAGGTCTTCGTGCGCGGCATCGACTCCGCTGTCGACGATCGCGACCGTCACGCCGCTACCGCGGGTCGCGGACCACGCCTGTTCGAACGATGTCTGGTCGAGAGCCCACTGTCGCGGCCGCAGCGGGTCGTTCTCGCCCGCCGTCACCAGCGCGCCCTCGGGCCCGTCGGTCTCCACACTCAGGACGCGCGCATCGAGCGGTGCGATCACCGCCGCGGGCCGCAAGTTCGCGGCCTGAACGCCGCGCACGACCATCAGGTGCCCGTCCCGCTGGCGGACGACCGACCAGCGGCGTGCGTCGCCCGGCTTCGCGGGCCGCGCAGACGTGGCCGGCGAGTCGCCGATCCCGGAGGCGACCGTCACGGGGACAGTGCTCGCACCGGAGTGCCCCGGGCAGTTCTCCACCGACGCCAGCACGAGCGCGCCGGTGTCCCAGGCGTTCCTGCACCACTGGTTCGTCGCACTCGACGCCCAGTCGGGGACAGGACCGCTGGTGCTGCACGAGCCCTTCGCCGGTGCGGTCGGGCACTGCTGGAACACGTTCGCGGTCCAGGTCAGGTGATCGCCCAGGGGATACGCGCGGTGCGGGGCCGAGGCGCCGGTGTAGGCGGCGTAGCGCTGCGCGCCCGACGCCCGGAACAGGTTGTCGTCGACGGTGACGTTCGAGATCTTGCCCACGGTCCCGAAGAACGCGACGTCGCCGGAACACCCACCCTTCACGTCTCGGGGGTTCGGTCGCCCCGGACTGCCCGGGCCGATGTAGCAGAGGAAGGTGTTGTGGTCGAGAACCTGCGTACCCGAGCTCGCACTCGTGGCGACGTACGCGTCCATCCGCGCCGGACTCACGAAGTAATCCGCGACGACATACGAGTCGTGGACCTCGCAGTTGCCGTCGCATTGGATACCGGACCGCGCGCCGTGCACGTCGATACGCCAGGCATGAAGGTTCGTCTGCGAAACCGCCGCGAAGTCGCCGGCGTTCGGTTGTGGCACCGCGATCTCGGAGTCGTATATCGCCACCGGTCCGCAGGGGGACGGTCTGCACGCAGCCGAGGTCGCGGTCGACGAGTCGATGCTGCCCTTGATGAGCGAGTCGCGGATCGTGACGCACGGGTGGTTCGCGTCCGAGTGTCCGTTGCCGGCCCGGATGATCAACGATCCGTCGACGGTCTTGGCCTCGATCACCGAGCCGCAGGTGGTGATCGTCGTCGGGCCGGTGTACGGCGTGAGCGCGACTCCGGCCGGAACGCCGGTATCCGACGGTCCCGGATAGGTCGCCGCCGTGTTCTCGAAGGTGTTGGAAGTCCCGCTCCGAGCGAGATTGCCGACGACGAATCCTGCGACGGCGATCGCGAAGGCGGCCAGGGCCGCGAGGACGCCGATCGAAGTCTTGCGTCGCGTCGCCTTGCTCAAGCTCATGGTCTCGGCTCCGCTGGAACGTCAGGCCCTGCGGAAGGGGACTCCCGGCGGCATCGGTTCCCACCATCACCTCGGAGCGTGACCGAGTTGTCACGAAATCGCGACGGGCACGGCCGGTCGAGCGCGCGGCGATGCGGCCTTTCCGGGCGTTATTACGGGAATCAGCGGATTCGTTCCCACACTCAGGCGTCTTACAGTTGAATCCGCGTTTCGCCGGGACCCCGCGACTCGCTCACTTCCGGTTCGGTACCGCAAGGAGCTGCGACGTATGGGTCGATCGACGCGCAGGCGCTCGGCGACGGATCTCGACGAACGGCCCGGGACCCCGGACAATTCGTCGGACTGCGCGTCTTGCACGCGCGAACCGGCGAGCCGGAACCGCGACCGGGCGCTGCTCTCGAGCCTGCGCGACATCGTCCTGGTTCGCAACGCCGACGGGATCTTGACCTATTGCAGCCATTCGGTAACCGAAGCGCTGGGCTATCAGCCGGTCGAGCTCGAGGGAACCAGGGAACGCGACCTCATCCACGCGAGTGATGTCACGGCGCGCGACGACCTCGTGTCGGCCTCGCGCCGAGGCGGCCCGCCGCTTCCACCGATCGACGTGCGGATGCGCGACCGCGAAGGCCGGTGGCACTGGTTCGAGACCATCGAGATCAACCGCCTCGACGACCCCGACGTGAACGGCATCATCACCAACGCTCGCAACGTCTCCACTCGGAAGGCCGAAAGCGCGGAATTGCTCGAGCGCAGCCTTCGGGATCCGCTGACCGGAATCCCGAACCGACTCGCCTTGATGGAACGGTTGGACGTCGCGCTGTCGCGCGCCGAGCGATCGCGGGACGTCGTTGCCGTGCTGTTCTGTGACCTCGACGATTTCAAGCTCGTCAACGACGGTTACGGTCACGAGTTCGCAGACCGCGTGCTCGTCGAGGTGGCGCGACGACTCGAGCGCCTTCAGCGGAAGTCCGACACCGTCGCGCGTGTCGGCGGAGACGAATTCGTCGTGGTGTGTGACGGTCTCCACGGCATCGAGGAATCGACGTTGATCGCGTCGCGCATCCGCGACGCCGTCGAGCAACCCATAGTTCTCGACAGCCGCCAGTGCGTCATCACGGCGAGCATCGGTATCGCGACCGTCGACGGCACCTCCGCCGCGAACACCGACCCGATGACGCTGTTGCGCAATGCCGACGCCGCGATGTACCGCGCCAAGCGCCAAGGTCGCGCCCAATGGCACCGTTTCGACGACACCCTCTTCGAGGACGCCACGCGGCGATTCGAGCTCGAAGCGGACCTGGTTCCCGCCCTCGAACGCGGTGAGTTCGTCCTGCACTACGAGCCCATCCACGAACTCGCCCGCCAGACAATTGTCGGCGTCGAGGCGTTCCTCGGCTGGGAGCATCCTTCACTCGGTCTCCTCGGACCCGAGCAGTTCCTCGAGATCGCCGAGCAGAGCGGCACGATCGTCCCCATCGGCGCGTGGGCAATGCGAGCGGCTTGCATCCAGGCGCGACGCTGGCGGGAAGCCGGTTGGCCGGGCTGGATGTCGGTGAACCTCTCGGCGCGTGAGCTCGCTGAACCGGGGCTCGCGGAAACCGTCACGGCGATGCTCGACGAGACCGGCGTCGCTCCCGACATGCTCTGGCTGGAGCTGACCGAGAGCGTGTTGATGCGCGCGAGCAGCTCGGCCACGAACGAGCTCACGGCGATCCAGGACCTCGGAGTGCACATCGGTGTCGACGACTTCGGCATCGGCCACGCGCCGCTGCCGAGACTCCAGCAGTTGCCGACCGACTTCTTGAAGCTCAACGGCGAGCTCGTCGCGAACCTGACGTCGGACGGCGAGATCCATCCACCCGGCTGCGACGTGGTCGCGGCGCTCGTACAGGCCGGCACGACGCTCGGGTTGTCGGTGATCGCCGCGGGCATCCAAAGCGACGCCGAGACCGCGATCCTCGTCGAGTGCGGCTGTCAGTACGGCCAGGGCGAGCTCCTCGCCGCGCCGGTCGCCGCATTGGGACAACGCGTACGCAAACCATGAGCGACCAGCTCGACGTCGCGTTCGTCCACAAGACGGACCAGGATCTCACGCTCTCGGTTCTCGGCAGCTTCCAATTCCGCGCCGGCGACACTTCGCCTGCACTCCCGAGCGGATCCCAACGGTTGCTCGCGCTCCTGGCTCTCAGAGACCGGTCCGTTACCCGGCTCATGATCGCGGGCACGTTGTGGCCCGAGTCCACCGAGCAGCACGCGTCGGCGAGTCTGCGATCGGCCCTGACGCGCCTTCGAGGCGACGCCCGCGCCGCAGTCGACGTCGCCGACCTCGACCTGAACCTCGCGCCGGGCGTCGTCGTCGACATCCGCGAGTCGAAACGATTCGCCCATCGCCTGCTCGAGCCCAACGCTCCATCCTTGGCCCCCGAAGCCACGGCCGCGGCCGTGGCTTCGTTGTCGGCCGATCTCCTGCCCGACTGGTACGAGGACTGGGTGCTGATCGAGACCGCGGAGTGGCGCCAGCTCCGGTTGCACGCGCTCGAAGCGATGGCCGACAACCTCGTAGCAGAAGGTCGCTGGACCGAGGCGATCGCCGCGGCCCAGGCCGCGATCCGAGGCGAGCCACTTCGAGAGACGTCTCACGCAGCCTTGATCCGCGTGTTCCTCGCCGAGGGCAACCAGACCGAAGCGCTGAGTCAGTTCGAACGCTACCGAACGCTGCTCAACACCGAGCTCAACCTCGAGCCGACGGCGCACATCTCCGACCTCGTAACGAGCCTCGGGCGACGCAGCACCGACAAGGAGAAGGGTCGGGTCGTCACTGACCCACCAACACACGCTCCAACTCCGGGCGGATCTCGAACAGGATCTGACTGACCCGCGACTCGGAGATCCCGAGCTCGGCGCCGATCTCGTCCATCTTCACTCCGGCCATGCGCTGCGAGATGATCCATCTCGTACGCTCCGGCATGCGTCGCGTCGCGAACGCGAATGCGTCGGCCGTCTCCAGCTCCGCGAACGCGGGATCGCCTTGGCCGATCGTTTCGAGCCGGAGGTCGAGCACGTCGGCGTCGTTGATGTTCGAACGGCGCTCGTAGTTCTTGCCACTCGGTCGGCCCGACCGTCTGCGCATCGCATCGATGAGGCGGAACTTCAGGTTGCGGTTCACGTACTTGAGCCACGGCGAAGCCGGTCGGTAGGTGTCGGCGAGGTTCAGCAGTCCGGCCAGTGCCTCGGCCTCGATCTCCTCGCGCAGGCCGAAGATTCCGTGATCCCGGCAATAGGTGCCGACGATCAACTTGGCCAGGGGGATCGCCTCGACCACCAGCTCGTTGCGGCGCGCGATGGCCGCCGCGGTCGGGATCTGGGCTCGGTCGTCGGATACGTCTGCGAGGTTCGGGCGGGCAACGACTGTCATGGCAAACAAGACCTTCGGCGCGACTTCGGGATCTCGCTCGGTGCGAGG
>DATCCI010000433.1:0-9761 GCA_036511415.1 Acidimicrobiia bacterium | reverse complement strand
GGCTGGAACTGTCGTGCGCCGTATGAGTGGGGACAGCATGTGGCGATCGCGCGAGGTATCGGCATCACCGACGACGAGATCGCGCGCATCGCCGAAGGCCCGGATGCCGACGGTTGGTCGGAGGCGGATGCCGTGCTCCTGCGGGCCGCCGACGAGCTGCATGTCGAGCAGACGTTGTCGGATGCCACCTACGCCGCGCTCGCCTCGCGTTACGACGCGCAGCATCTGCTCGACCTGGTGTTCACGGTCGGCCAATACCACCTGGTGTCGATGGCCCTGAACGCCTTCCGGGCCGAGCGCGACGACGACGTCACGGGCGTTCCCATCCCAGCTCGCGAGTGAGCGCGCTCGCCCCCTCGACCTGTGCGCCGAGCTCGCGTGCGCGTTGCGCGAGCGCACGATCCGAAGTAACGACCGTGAGCAGCGTCGGCTCGTCGTCGTTCGCGATCTCCTCGACGATGCGGTCGTCGCCCGCGTCGCGTCCGGCTCGCCGCGCGTAGACGACGTGCACGAGGTCGTGCCGGCCTTCGGCCAAGCCGGCCCCGGGCCGCCCGTCGAAGACGACCATGACCCGGTCGCCCGTACGTTTCGCGAGCCCATCGAGATCGTCGACGAGCCGCCGCGCCGCGCCTTGGCGGTCGCGCCACCAACCGTCAGGGCGGCTGCCGATCACGTTGTTGCCGTCGACCACCAAGCGCCGGTGCGCCTCGGCGCTGCCCGGGTGTGTTTCGGGCGCGACCAGGTGATGCTCGCCGGAGCGAGCGCGTGTCGACGAGACGTGCGCGAGCGCGGGATCGACGTCGAGCGCTTCTGCACCGACGACGTCGAAGCCCGGCCGGCGCGCGACGAGGACGCGGGGGAGGGAGGCGAGCGCGGCGTCGCGGGCGGCGGCATCACCGCCGTACCACGCCGGGTCGCGTACCTGGGCCCACTTGTCGGCGCCCATGACGACAACGTCGTAGCCCGACGCGATGTCGGCGATCAGTTGCGCGTCGGTGACCGCGACTTCGAGCGATCGGCGGCCCCGGGCCGCGCGCCGGATCGCGGCGGCACGCGCCTCGACGCTCGCGTGTGCGCGGTGTTCCTTGCCGAGCGCGACGCTCGACAGCGCGAGATCGATGCGGTCGAGATGAGCGCTGCGCACGGCGGCTTCTGCGATCGCGAGATGAGCGATCGTCAAGGGATCGAACGAGCCCGGATAGACGCCGACGGTCGTCGCACTCACGGCCGGAGGATGGGCGGGTGCAGGCGCGTCGCGGCGCCGCGCCGGTACAGCGCGGCCGGGCGGCCGTCGGTCGGCGCGGTTCCGCCGGTGGGCTCGACGAATCCCGGCGTCGAGAGCACCTTGCGCCGGAAGTTTCCCTCGTGGAGTGCCTCGCCCCACACGGCCTCGTAGACGCGGCGCAGCTCGCCGAGCGTGAACGGCTCGTCGAGGAACGCCGTCGCGAGCGTGGTGTACTCGAGCTTGGCGCGTGAGCGTTCGATGGCATCCGCGATGATCTGCGCATGGTCGAAGGCGAGGGGTACGCCGTCGAGGCTCACGAAGCCGGGGATCGCGAGGTCGTCGATCGCCCACAGCCGGACGTCGGCCGCGTCGGAGCCCGCGACCGCGGGTTCGTTGTGCGCGGTGAACCCGACGTACGCGACGGACACGACCCGCATGCGCGGGTCGCGGTGCGGCGAGCCGTAGGAGCGGAGCTGCTCGATGTGACCCAGCGCGACTGTCTCGCCGCCGCCGGAGACGAGGACGCCGGTCTCCTCTTCGAGCTCCCGCCGGGCGGCGCCGTCGAGGTCGTCGTCGGGCTCGACGAACCCGCCGGGGAGCGCCCAGCACCCGCGGAAGGGGTGCGAGCGGCGCTGCACGAGGAGCACCGAGAGCCGGCCCGACCGCACGGTGAGGAGCACCACGTCGACCGTGACCGCGACCGGCGCGTACCGCGCCGGGTCGTAGGCCGCCAGGAACTCGGCTTCCTCTCGCACGCATCCCTTCTACTCGTCCTGAGCATAAGGAGCAACCTCGGCAGCAACCTCTCGCGAAGTCGGCGGCCGTCTACCAAACGAACGTTTGGTAGGGTCGGTCGCGACCATGCCGGCACAGCGCGATCGCATCCTCGACGCCACCCTCGCGCTCATGGCGCGCGGTGGTGGGCACGGGACGAGCATGCGGGCGGTGGCTTCCGCTTGCGGGCTCAACGTCGCCACCCTCTACCACTACTTCCCCTCGAAACGCGATCTGCTCCGAGCCGCGATCGCGCACCGGCGTGCCGCCGACCTGCCCGAGTCGCCGTTCCCCGAGGGCCTGGCCGGCAGCGTCGAGGATCGGCTCGGCGCCCTGCTCGACCACCTCTTCGTCGGGATGACTGCCGACGAAGACCTCTGGCGGACGCTCATCGCCGACGCGATCCACGGCGACGACGACGTGTTGCAGCCGTTGCTCGAGACCGCGAACGCCTTCGAGCACGCGCTCGCAGGTTGGTTGCGCACCCTTTGCCCCGATGCGCCCGTGCTGCACGATGCCGCCGTGGTGCGCGCCATCCGCAATGCGGTCATCGGCGTCTTGGTCGAGCACCTTCCCCAATCGGAGGGGCGCCGGGCCGCGCTCGCGGCACGAGCACGCGAACTCGCGCACGTTTTCGCCCGGGTTGCCCCGGACAAGGCTGCGGATCGATGTGCCGATAAGCCCTTCGAGACGCCCGCCCCCTTCGCGACTCTGGCCGGTGTGACCGCCCGTATGGAGGAGACGAGACCATGACTGCCGCGGCTGCGCCGTACGAACCCGATGCCCTCGACCCGACCCTGTACGTACGCGGCGTCGCGCACGACCTGTTCCGTTGGATGCGCGAGAACGACCCGGTGCATCGCGACGAGCGGAACGGAATCTGGGTCGTGTCGAAGTACGAAGACGTGTCGTACGTCGAGCGTCAGCCCGAGGTGTTCTGCAGCGCGCAGGGCGTACGTCCGAAGGGTGGCGGCGCCGACGCGCTCTCGATCGTGTCGATGGACGATCCCGAGCACGCCCGGCAGCGGCGCCTGATCAGCCGTGGGTTCACCGGCGCCCGGATCACCCAGCTCATGGAGCACATTCGCGAGCTTGCACACGGGCTCGTCGACCGCGTCGCTTCGCGAGGTGAGTGCGACTTCGTCGACGACATCGCCAAGCCGCTGCCCCTGATCGTGATCGCGGAGATGCTCGGCCTCGCGATCGACGACCGGGAGCGCCTCGCGCACTGGTCGGACACGATGATGGCCGGTGAAGGCGCGGAAGCCGACGACCCGCGCCAGGCTGCCGCGGGCGAGGCGTGGGCCGAGTACATCACGTACCTCGTCGGCTTGCTCGAAGACCGGCGCGCGCACCCGCGCGACGACCTCATCTCGGTGTTGCTCTCGTCGGCCGACGCCGGCGAGCTCTCGTTCGACGAGGAAGCGATCCGCAACCGCGTGCACGACGGCGCGCTCGCCGATGCGAGCCTCGGTCTCGGCGCCGACGATCTGCTCGCGTTCTTGGTGCTGCTGCTCGTCGCGGGCAACGAGACGACGCGCAATGCGCTGTCGGGCGGGATGCTCGCGCTGTCGAGCTTTCCCGCTGAGCGGGCCAAGCTCGTAGGCGACCTCGGCCTCGTCAACAGCGCGACCGAGGAGATCCTGCGTTACGTGTCGCCTGTGATCAGCTTCTCGCGCACGGTCACCCGCGACACCGAGCTGCGTGGCCGGGCGCTGAACGCCGGCGACGTGCTGCTCAACGTGTACCCGAGCGCGAATCGCGACGCCGACGTCTTCGACGATCCCGATGCGTTCCACGTCGACCGGTCGCCGAACCTGCACCTCGCGTTCGGGACGGGCCCGCACTTCTGCCTCGGCGCGAACCTGGCCCGGACCGAGATCAGGGTCCTGCTCGAGGAGTTGTTCACCCGGTTGCCCGACATCCACGTTCCCGAGGGCGCCGAGGCCGAGCGCGGCGCCAACGCGCTCGTTACCACGATCCAGCACCTTCCCGTGGAGTTCACGCCGGCCTAGCGCGCCAGGGCGCACGTCACGATCGCGAGCGCGGTCGTACGCCCCGCGCCTTCGTCGCGTACCTCGACGCGCAGCACGCTGCCGTCCGTACGGCGCCCGAGCGCGCGCACGCGCGCGCGCACGGGGCCGACGCGATTCGGCGCGAGAAAGTGGATGACGACGTCGGTCGTCGCACCGCCGCCGGTCGCGTATTCAGCCGCGAGGTCGACGAGCATCGCCACGACCCCGCCGTGGAGGATTCCCCACGGATTCCGGAAGGCAGCGGCGAGGTCGATCTCGACTGCGTCGCGCTCGACCGCGCGGACGCCGAGCCATTCGGGTATCGACGGCAGTTCGACCGGCGGCTCCGTACGGGCTTGTGAGACGAGGGGGCGGTCCCACGGGGGTGGACCGGTCTCGGGGACGAGGATCGCGGAGGTGAGCACGCCGCTCGCGACGATCGCGTCGCGCGCGCCCTCGTCGCGGATCTGCACGCCGGTGACGACGTTGTTGCGGCCGCGGCGCAACAACCCGGAATCGATTCGCAACGGGCCGGCGTGGGAGAGCGCGACGACGCGTGCGACGAGGTTCGTCGAGACGACCCAACCGTCGGGGAGCGCGGCAAGCCCGCCGCCGAGCCCGCCGACGTTGTCGAGCATCGTGAGGAGCGCGCCCGTGCGGACGCCACCGGCCGGACCGCGCAGATGGGGCGCGACCGCGGCGTGGCCGACGAGGTGCAGTTCCTCCGCCTCGCGCATGGTCACGCCCAGGTAGCGGCCGACGTCGCGCCCCGCGTTCGCGTCGTCGAAGCCGTTCACGTGAGGTCTCGAGTCGCGGCCGCGTGCACCACCGTCATCAGGCGGTTCTCGGCGCCGGCGTCGACGAGCTCCACGCGCGCGGAGCCGTGGCCGACACCCGTGCCGAGCACTTCGACCGCCGACCGGACGGGCCCGACGCGGCCGAACCCGAGGTATGTGACCTGGAGGTCGGTGACGACGAGCGGTTCGGTCGTCGCCGCGCGGAGCGCGGTCTCGGCCGCGACGTCGGCGACGGCCGCAACGATCCCGCCCTGCATCGCTCCCATCGAATTACGCGACCAGTCGACCACCGCCACGTCGATCACGCCGCGTTCGGCGTCGCGCACCTGCACGCCCAACTCGTCGAGCAATGGCCGCGCGAGCCGGGAGTCCTGCGTCGACATCGTCGACGGGCTGTCGCGCACTCGATCGATTTCGGGATTCGTGTCTCGTCGGGGGAGGACGGCGAAGCTCATCGTCGCGATGCCTATGCCCCGATCCAGTTCGTCGGCGAGCGCGACCTCGATGACTACGGTCGTGCGCCCGGCCCGTAGCACCTCGGCCCGGGCCTCGACGACCGACCCGGGGCGCGCTCCGCCGACCAGGTGCAGCGTGAGGTCGGCCGTCGCGATCCAGCCGGGTGCCGCCGCGCCCGCGGCCAAGCCGCCGCCGACCACGTCGACGAGTGTCGCGAGCGCGCCGGCCCGCGCGTGGCCGAGGTCGGTGCACAGCTCGCCGACGATCGGCATCCGCGCGCGGCTTCGGCGCCCGTCCGCGTCGTGGTCGAACGAGAGGCGGAGGTCGCGCAAGAGATGGTGCTCGGGCGGGTAGACGGCCGTCATCGGAACCGGGACGGTACCGAACCGGCGCGCGTCAGCGCAGTTCGAGGCGCGCGTCAGCGCAGTTCGAGCTCGATGATCCCGTCCTCCTCGCGGATCGTCAGCGTCGCGACCGAACCTTTCGGATCGACTCGCCCGAACTCGTTGCGCTTGTACGCATTGCCGGCGCCGTCGAACGCCCAGGCGTGTCCCCGGCATACGAGCTCGTCGCGCGCGACGTGGCCCTCGGCGAGGTCGTGGTCGAGGTGCGGGCAGCGTCGCGGCCCACTGCGGAGGCGACCGTCCGATCCTCGCCACAACACGTATTCCTCGCCCGCCACCTCGACCGCGCGCACCTCGCCGCGCCCGACGGCCGTGACCGGCAGCTCCACCTATCCCTCGCCGGCGAAGTCGTGAACGGCGCGAGCACACGCTTCGATCGTGGCGCCCCGCCCGATCGCTCGCCCGAGGACGTGACACAGCAACGGCGCGTTCGTGCGGTCGCCGGAGGTGTGCGCGGCGATGCCGGCGAGGTCGAGCAGCGTCTCGCGGGTGCGGTCGTCGAGCACGAGGTCGGTCGCGTCGAGCCCCGTCGCGCTCGCGACGCGGAACGTCATCTCGCTGATCCAGTCCATCGCAGCTGCCCTCTCGTGTGGTGCGTGCTCTCCGTTGCTAGTTGACGTTGGCGTCCTCGGGATAGTTGGAGAAGAGCGCGAGTCGTCCGCGCTGGCGACGCAAGACGTCTCGCCACAGCCGTTCGGGTGTGGCGGTGAACGGATCGCCCGGCTCGCAAGCCACGACGAACCAGGCGCCCTGTTCCAGCTCTGCATCGAGCTGGCCGGGCTCCCAGCCCGCGTAGCCCGCGAACACGCGCAGCGACTGGAGGGAGGCGCCGATGCGAAGCGGATCGTCGGACAGGTCGACGGTGCCCAGGTCGTCGAGGATCTGGACGAACTCGTCGAGGTCGGCCAGCCGCCGTCGCGCGAGCGCGATGACGGCATCGGTCGACACCGGCCCGCCCACGAACACGACGTCCGGTGGCGACACCAGCTCGCGCCACTCGGGGAACACGTCGTCGATGACCGTTTGGCTCGGACGATTCAAGACCACGCCGAGACCGCCGTCGCCGCCGTGTTCGAGCATCAACACGACCGTCCGGTCGAAGTTGGGGTCGACGAGGGGCGGTGCGGCGACGAGCAGCCGTCCGCGGAGCGATCGCTGCTCGGGCACGGCGCGATCTTGGCACGCGGAGCCGCGCGGCCACAGCCGTAGCATCGTCCGCGATGAGCGTCTCGTCCGGTCTGCTCGCGGCGTTGCGCGACACGGTCGGGGCCGCCCACGTGCGCACGGATCCCGATGTCATCGTCGCAAACGTGATCGATTGGACCGGCCGGTTCCGGGGCGCGACCGCCGCGGTCGTGCGCCCGGGGACCGTCGACGAGGTCGCGGCCGTCCTCCGCCTGTGCAACGCGGAACAGACCGAAGTCGTGCCTCAGGGTGGCAACACCGGGCTCGTCGGCGGCTCGGTGCCGCTGCACGGCGAGCTCGTGCTCGACGTCCGCCGCCTCGACACGATCGGGAAGGTCGACGCCCGCACCGGGCAGGTCACGGCGCAGGCGGGCGTGACGTTGGCGCGAGTGCAACAGGTTGCCCGGGACGCGGGGTGGCAGTACGGCGTCGATCTCGGTGCACGTGAGGTCGCGACGGTCGGGGGGATGGTCGCGACCAACGCCGGCGGTGTGCACGTGTTGCGATACGGGCCGACGCGCCGCCAGCTCGTCGGCATAGAGGCGGTGCTGTCCGACGGCCGGGTGATCCGCCGGCTCGGCGGGCTGGAGAAGGACAACTCCGGCTTCGACCTGTCCGGCCTGCTGTGCGGCAGCGAGGGGACCCTCGCCGTCGTCACGGCCGCGCGGCTGCGCCTGCACGCCCCGACGCGGTGCGCGGTCGTCGCACTCTGTGCGTTCGACGACATCGACGCTGCGCTCGACGGGGTAGGGACGCTGCGACGTGAGCTCGGCTGCGTGAACGCGATCGAGCTGTTCTTCGAAGAGGGCCTCGAGCTCGTGTGCGATCGGCTCGGGCTCGCGCGTCCCTTCGCCTCGCGGCACACGGCCTACGTGCTCGTCGAAGCGGCCGCCGACACCGACCCCACCGTTGCCCTCGCGCGCTCCGTCGGATTGTGTGCCGGTGTCGCCGATGTCGCGGTCGCGACCGACGATGCCGCGGCGCGAGCGCTGTGGCGCTACCGCGAAGGGCACCCGGAAGCGATCAGCCTCGAGGGCGCGCCGCTCAAGCTCGATGTGGCGCTCCCGGCCGACCGGCTCGGCGAGTTCATCCGCGCCGTTCCGCGCCGCGTGGCCGCGCTCGCGCCCGACGCAGCGGTATGGATGTTCGGCCATGCCGGCGACGGGAACGTTCACGTCAACGTGACGGGCGTCCCGATCGACGACGACGAAGTCACCGGAGCCGTGCTCGAGCTCGTCGCCGGGCTGCACGGCTCGATCAGTGCCGAGCACGGGATCGGGAGCGCCAAGCGTCGCTACCTACATCTGGTTCGCAGCACGGTCGAGATCGCGACCTACCGCGCGATCAAACGGGCGCTCGACCCGGTCGGGATCCTGAATCCGCACGTCTTGCTGCCCGACGACTTGCTGCCCGATGCCGGGAGCGCTTGACAAACCGTCGCATCTGGCAAAACTGTTGCTTGTTGTCGCATCGGCGCGCGGCGCCGCGCGCGGGTGTGGCTGGCTCGGGTCGCCGCTCGGTCGGACCGCCCGCCACCGCCCGGCGGCCCGAGCCCTCTTCTCAGGTGAGCGGTTCGACCGCGCGCGCGGGATCGTGCTCCGGCAGGTAGTCCTGCGCCCATGTCATGCGCTTCCAGTCGGGAATCGGCGCCTCGGTGTCGGGCTTCGGCACGAACTTCGAGCGTTCGACGAGATGCATCTTGTGGATGTAACGCGAGCAGTTCGGGAAGACCTGCTCGGTTCGCACCCGTACGACGAGCGTCGCGCCCGTCGTCTCCGCGCCGAGCGGGTCGTCCGGGTCGACCGTGGCGACGCCGTTGACGCGCACACGGTTCGGCTGTTCGAAGTCGATGAACAACATGCCGACACTGGCGTGCGCTCGGATATTGCCGAGCGACAGGAACATTCCGTTGCCGTCGTACACGGGGAACGCGATCGTGCGCTCGTCTACAACTCGTACGAATCCGGGGTCGCCACCCTTGTACGAGCACTGGGGGTGGCCGTCGGCATCGCACGTCGCCAGGAAGAACATGTCGCGCGACTCGATGAAGGCCTTGGTGTTGTCGTCGATGCCCTCGCTCACGAGCAGCTCGTCGATGCGGTCGGCGACCCGGCGAGTGTCGAACCGATCCTGCCAGTAACGATGGTCTTCGTTGAAGGTGCTCACGCCGACATGGTCGCGCGCGCGGCGTTCGTCAGCGAAGCTCGTAGACCGGGTTGACGATCGCGAGGCGGCCGTGATGGTCGATCGCCATGCCTTCGACGGTGACCGTTGCGCCGATCGTGATGCCCTCGATCTGGCGTCGACCGAAGAACACGACCGACACCCCGCCCGTCTCGTCGACGACCGTGCACTCGAGGCTCGGGCTGCCTCCGAGGGGCTCGACCCGCATCGCCTGGACCCGGCCGTGGACCCTCACGTTCTGGCGGCAGCGCACGTCGCCGATCGGCGTGGTGTCGGCGGGCCGGACGATCGTGACGGTATCGGTGAGGGTCTTGGTGGCGCCCCGGGCCTTGCCGTTCCCGTTCCCGTTGGTCCGGGCGGGGCCGTCGCCGCTCGCGTTCGATGAGGTGCCGTTTGCGACCGAGATCGTGCCGCGGTCGTCGAAGTGGAAGGGCACGATCGTCACGTTCGCGTGCGGCAGTCGCGAGATCTCGCGTGAGAGCGACTCGGCCGTCTGGTCGTGGAGGATGCGGTGCCATGCGCCGTTGAACTTGCGTTCCGGCAGCAGCACGCAAACCTCGGAATCGCCGGAGCTCAGCTCGTGCGCCACGGTCTCGACCGCCGACCGGGTCAGGCGGCGGTCGGGGCAGTCGATCAGCTCGAGGCCGAGGTTCGTCAAGCCGTGCTCGCGCCACTCCGCCGCGAGCTCGTCGGCCTGGTGCTGGTCGATGACGAAGTGCAC
>DATCCI010000432.1:0-7515 GCA_036511415.1 Acidimicrobiia bacterium | reverse complement strand
AGCACGTGGTGGCGTCGCCGGTGGCGCCCGCGGGCGGTTCGCAGGGCACGGGCCAGGACCTGAGCGGTACCGGAGCGGGCATACCGGTGAAGTTCCTCGCCCCGAAGGTGTCCGCGGCCGCCCATCTCGCTCGGGGCGGAGCCGACTCATGAGGGGCGGCGCCGCGAACCCGGTCCGGCTTCGATACACGAAGCTCGGAAAGATCCGATGGATCAGCCACCGCGACGTCGCGCGTGCACTGGAGCGCGCGTTTCGCATCGCCCAGCTTCCGCTCGCGTTCAGCGAGGGCTTCTCGCCCCGGCCGCGGGTGAGCTTCGGATTGGCGCTGTCGACCGGACACGAGAGCGAGGCGGAGTACGTCGACCTCGTGCTGGCTGCGCCGGTCGATGTCGACGTCCTCGCGGACCGGCTCAACGGTGGACTACCGGACGGCATGAGGATCGTCGGTGCGGTTGCACTCGCCGATCGCGCTCCGGCGTTGCAAGAAGCGGTGACGTGCGTCGAATGGCGGGTCGACGTCGCGCACGGCGACCTCACCGATGTCGATCCGGCGCGCCTGCGCGAGCAGGTCGACGCCGCGTTGTCACGACCCACGCTCGAAGCGACGCGGCGGCGCAAGGGCCGCGACGTCGTCGAGGACGTGCGGCCCGCAATCCGTCGCATCATCGTGTGCGACGAACCCTCGACGATCCCACTCCCGCTCGGCGGGCTTCCGACAGTCGTCGAGATGGAAATGTCAACCCAACCGCGCGGCGCGAAGCCGGGTGAGGTGCTCGCTGCGATCGGCGACTTCACCGACGTTCGCGCGCGGCGCACGTACCAATGGATCGAGCGCGACGGCGCGCGGCAGGAGCCGCTCGACGCCGACACGCGCCCGCGTGTGCCGGAGGCATACGCGTCATGAGAGAAGGCATCGATGTCAGATCTAGATCGTCTCGAGGACGAGACGGGCTCCGAGACCCACACGGAGACACTTCCCGAAGCACACGCGGAGACGCACGCGCCGAGCACCACGCCAACCACGGGGCCGGCGCACGACTCCGAGGCGTCGCCGACCGAAAGTAGCGGCGAGGCACCGAGGAAGAAGCGCCGCCGCGGCACACGGGGGGGCCAGGGTCGCAAGAAGCCGGCCGGGTCGGCGGCGACGAGCGGCGCCGGAGCGGCGCGGGGCGAGGGCGTCGGCGAACAAGACGCCGACGAACAAGACGCGGCGGACGACCGCGCCACCGTCGCGGCCACCGAAACCACCGAAGCCGTGGAGGGGAGTGAGGACTGGACCGCCGAGAGCGCCGATCGGGGGCTGACCGACGACGACATCGGCGCGCAGGCGCGTGAGGACGCCGGTCTGTTGCCGCCCTCCCGGCCCAAGATCGGAGACAGCCGGCCCGCACCGGTGCCGCCGGCGTCCGAGCTCGCCGGGAACGGCGCCGCGATCGGGCCCGACGGCGCGCCCAAGAAGCGCCGCCGCCGCCGAGGTGGCCGCGGTCGCAGCAAGGGTGGTCAGGGCACAGCGGGCGCGGCGAGCCCGGCCCCGGGCCGGGCCCCGGGCCGCGGCGGCGGCGCGCCGAGCCGCGGACCGGTGCAGTACGTCGACGCCGGTGAGCTGGGCGACGTCGACGTCGACGGCACCGCGTTGCTCGACTCGCTCGACTCCGAGACCCTCGAGCGCCGGCGCGGCACGCGCCGCAAGGGCCGGCCGGCCGGCCGGTACCTCATGGTCGTGCACGTGCGCGCCGACGGTTTCGCGCACATCGGTGTTCTCGAGGGCCGCCAGCTCATCGAGCACTACGTCTCGTCTCCCACCGACGACAACACGTCGATCGACGGCAACATCTACCTCGGGCGCGTGCAGAACGTCTTGCCAGGGATGGAGGCGGCCTTCATCGACATCGGCACGCCCAAGAACGGTGTGCTGTACCGCGGCGACGTGGCATACGACGCCAACGATGTGGAGGGCGGCGAGAAGCCGCGTATCGAGCGGGTGCTGCGCAACGGTCAGGCGATCATCGTGCAGGTCACGAAGAACCCCATCGCGCACAAGGGCGCCCGGCTCACCCAGGAGGTGAGCCTCGCCGGCCGGTTCGTGGTCATGGTGCCGGGCCAGCCGCAGACGTACGGCATCTCGAAGCGACTTCCCGACGACGAGCGCAAGCGGCTGCGTCGGGTGCTCGACCGGTTGCGCCCCGTCGACGCGGGGCTGATCGTTCGTACCGCAGCCGAGGGCGCGACCGAAGAGGAGCTCGAGCGCGACATGCTGCGCCTGAACGCGCAGTGGCAGCAGATCTCGGAGATCGCCAAGAAGGCGAAGCCGGGAAGCCTGCTCTACAAGGAGCCGCAGCTCGCGATCCGGTTGATCCGCGAGGAGTTCACGAAGGAATTCCGCGGCGTGGTCATCGACGACGCCACGATGTACGAGGAAGTCAACTCGTACATCGAAGCGATCGCCCCGGAGCTCGCGGAGCGGGTGGAGTACTACGACCCGGAGGCAGAGCGCTTACCGGTCTTCGAGAAGTTCCACGTGCACGAGCAGCTGCACAAGGCGCTCGACCGCAAGGTTTGGTTGCCTTCCGGCGGATCGCTCGTCATCGAGCGCACGGAGGCGCTGACCGTCATCGACGTCAACACCGGCAAGAACGTCGGGACGTCGAATCTCGAAGAGACCGTCTACCGCAACAACCTCGAAGCCGCCGAGGTCGTCGCGCGCGAGCTGCGACTGCGCGACATCGGCGGCATCATCGTCATCGACTTCATCGACATGGAGATCCGGCACAATCGCGAGGCGGTTGAGGAGGGTTTCCGTCGGGCGCTCGCGCGCGACAAGACCCGCACCCAGATCTTCCCGATCTCGGAGCTCGGCCTCGTCGAGATGACCCGGAAACGGGTCTCGGAGGGACTCGTCGAGGCGTTCTCGTCGACCTGTCCGCACTGCAACGGCCGCGGCTTCGTCGTCGACGAGTCCATGCTGGAATAGCGATCCGGGGCCGATCGGCTATCCTTCCCCGGTTCCGAGAAGCACTCCGAAGAGGCATCGCGCATGTACGCAGTCATCCACACCGGCGGCAAGCAATACCGCGTGTCCGAAGGCGACCGTCTCGACGTCGAGCGTCTCGACGGCGACGAGGTCACGCTGCAGCCGGTGATGCTGGTCGACGGCGCGAACGTGCTCGCGACTCCCGCCGAGCTCGGCGGTGTCGCCGTGACGGCGCGGATCGTCGGTGAGGCCAAGGGCCCGAAGATCAAGGGCTTCACGTACAAGAACAAGTCGAACGAGCGCAAGCACTGGGGTCACCGCCAGAAGTACTCGACGATCGAGATCACCGGGATCACGAGGGGTTAGGGGATCGGACCATGTCGAAGAAGAAGGGTGCCGCATCCTCTCGCAACGGCCGCGACTCGAACGCGCAACGGCTCGGCGTGAAGCGTTACAGCGGCCAGACCGTCACCGCGGGCACGATCATCGTGCGCCAGCGCGGCACGCGTTTTCACCCTGGCTACAACGTGGGTCTGGGTCGGGACGACACGCTGTTCGCGAAGGCGAACGGGGTCGTGAAGTTCGGCTCCCGTCGCGGCCGCAAGCTCGTCGACATCGTCTTGTCCGAGAGCTGAGCCTCAGTTGCCCCGCGGGGCAAGACCCTCCGGAAGCGCTTCGGCGTGCACGATGGTGAGCGTCTTCGTCGTGCGGGTGATGGTGACGTAGAGGAGCCGGAGGCCGGCTCGATCCGCGCTCACCATCGCGGACGGCTCCACGACGATGACGTGATCGAACTCGAGGCCCTTCGCGCTGGTCGGGTCGAGCACCGCGATCGGAGCATCGAGCGCGTCGGCCGAGGTCGCGACCGCGCCGACGTCGGCGAGCGACTCGACGATGGCCGCGTGCAGCGCCGGCGGCGCGATGACGGCAACGGCTCCCGTGCGGCTCAGCGCGGCGCGCGTCTCGGCGTTCGCGGTGACCACGAGATCGTCAACCGCGGCCGTGACGTAGCGCGGGTACTCGCCCGTGCTGCGTACCGAACGCGACGGCTCGACCGTCGGCGCGGCGACTGCGAGAAGTCGCGACGCGACTTCCATCACCTCCGCGGGGGTGCGGTAGTTGATGCTCAACGAGACGAACCGCGTCGCGTTGTGCGTCGGCAGGTGCGCCAGCACCTCGTCCCACGACGCCACGGCCCCGGGCTTGCTGGCCTGACCGGGATCGCCGACGAGGGTCATCGATCCCGACGGACAACGACGGGCCAGCATCCGCCACTGCATCGCGGTGAGGTCCTGCGCCTCGTCGACGAGCACGTGGCCGAAGGTGCGCGGCTCGACCGACGGCTCGTAGCCGTTGCGGGAGGGTTCGCCGAAACGAGTGGCGAGCGTCGCGGCGTCGGCGAAGCCGCGCAGTCCGAGATCGTCGATGACCCGCTCGGCGGTGTCGAACGTGTCGCCGCCGCCGTTGCGGCGCCGGACGGCCGGCCGCGCCGCCTCAACTGGTCCGAGGAGCGAGTCGGCCTCGTCGACGAGCGCGAGGTCGGCCTCGGACCACGGCGCGCGCATGACGTCGGGGTCGCGCCGGCGGTGCAGCAGCTCTTGCTCGTCGTCGTCCAACAGTGATCCCGACGCCGAGCGCACGAGGGCCCGGAACCCGAAGAGGTCGTTCACGAGCTCTGCTCCGGAGAGGACCGGCCACATGCGCTCGAGCGCTTCCCTGACCTCGGGCCGGCCACGGAAGCGGGCGCGCAGCTCCTGCTCCCAGCCCTCGGGAGTCGGCTCGCCGCGCGCGAGCGTGCTCGCAATGGTCGCGTCGAGTGCGGTATCGCGGTCGAAGATGCTCGTGACGTTGTCGGCCGGCGCGTCGATGCTCCGCTCGCGGTATGCCCGAATGGCCGCGTTCTTGTAGCGCGCCACGAGCAGGTCGTAGAGGCGGCGCGCGACGTAGGGACGGTTCTCGTTGTGAGTCGTCCGCCGGCGCCGCATGCTCTCGATGATGCGCGCGGTGTCCGCGCGCGACAACCGGACCCGCAGCCCGTCGATCAAGACGATCAGATCGCGCACCAGCGGACGTTCGCGATCTGCGACCGCATGCTGCACGACTCGCGCCATCCGCGCGTCGCCTTTCAGCTCCGCGACCGGGCGCGGGTCGGTCGCGACGACGCGCAGCCGTGGTTTCAGGCCCGAGATCGTCGAGAGCTGGACGTCCTGCTCGCCGAGTGAGGGGAGGACGTGCTCGATGTAGCGGAGGAACACCGGGCTCGGCCCGATGAGTAGGACACCCTGGTTCGCGAGCCGGCGGCGGTGCGTGTACAGGAGGTACGCGGCCCGATGCAGCGCGACGGCCGTCTTGCCCGTACCCGGACCGCCCGCGACCACGAGCACCCCGTGCACGTCGGCCCGGATGGCCTCGTCCTGCTCGGCTTGGATCGTGGCGACGATGTCGCCCATGCGCCCGGTGCGGTTTCGTTCGAGCGCGGCGAGGAGGGCGCCCTCGCCGGCGACCCGGAGGCCCTCGTCTTCGACCGCGAGCTGATCGAAGACCTCGTCGTCGAGGCCGACCACGTCGCGGCCCTTGCGGGTGATCAGGTGGCGGCGGCGCACGACGGCCATCGGTGCGACGGCGGTGGCCCGGTAGAAGGGCTCGGCCACCGGGGCCCGCCAATCGACGACCAGTGGCGTGTGGTCCGCGTCCTCGACCGCCAGCCGCCCGACGTACCACCGGACACCGCGCTCCAGGTCGAGGCGGCCGAAGACCAGGGGCGACTCGCCGATGTCGAGATCGGCCAGGCGGCGCTGGGTCACGTCCCAGGCGATATCCCGCTCGAGGCGAGCCTGGTGGGTGCCACCGGCCCGTACGTCGGCGTACGCGGTCCGGACCCGCTCGGCCGCCGCGCGCATGGCTTCGAGCCGCGCGTATGCGGCGGTGACGTAGACCTGTTCGGCGGCAACTTCCGGGTCGATACGGTCGGGCAAATTCGCACCCCTGGATGGGCGGAACGAGATTTCAGGATGGACCAGCTTAGTCGCTCGCATCGGCAGCCGGGCCCGCGACGCGGCTCGGCGAAGGGCAGTCGGGCAGTTCGCGTTCTAGGCTCGACGCATGCCGACCGCGCTGCAGTTCACGCCCGACGCCGGCGCCAACCGGCTGCTCGCGTCGGAGCCGCTCGCGGTCATGATCGGGATGCTGCTCGACCAGCAGGTCCCGATGGAGTGGGCCTTCACCGCGCCGTCGCTGCTGAAGGAGCGCTTGGGCGGCGACCCCCTCGACGCGGCGGCGATCGCCAAGATGGACCCGGCCGCGTTGGAGGCGATCTTCCGGGACAAGCCGGCGTTGCACCGCTACCCGGGTTCGATGGCGAAGCGCACGCAGTCGCTGTGCGCACACCTCGTCGAGCACTACGGCGGCCGGGCCGACGCGGTCTGGTCGGGCGTGAGGACCGGCGACGAGCTGCTCGCGCGCGTTGTGGCGCTCCCCGGCTTCGGCCAGGCCAAGGCGCGCATCTTCGTCGGCCTGCTCGGGAAGCGGCTCGGTGTGCGACCGGCGGGGTGGGAGACGGCGGCCGCCGACTGGCCTTCGATTGCCGACGTCGACAGCTATGAGCGGGTCCTGGAGATCCGCGAGCAGAAGCGCGCGATGAAGGCCGCGGCGAAGCAGGCCTAGCTCGACGTCGAGGTAACGACCCGGGTCGCGGTTGCCGTCGCTGACCCCGATCGCGCGGTCAACAGGTAGGTGTGCGGCTTGCCGTCGCACGCGAGGGACTCCAGGTGATCCTGGGTGCCCCCTTTGTACGTCGCGAACGGCGTTCCGTCGATCGAGAGGTCGACCGACGTCGCGAGGCTTGCGGCCCACTTCAGCTCGATCTGGGTCGTCGGCGCGTTGCACGAGACGGGCGAGGACGGGCTGACGGTGAAGTCGCTGATCCGCACGCTCACCGACTGCTTGGTCGTGGTGGTCTGCGGGCGGGTGCTCGTCGTGCTCGACTTCGTGGTCGACGACGACGCCTCGGTCGTCGTCGGGGTGGACGTCGTCGTCGAACTGGAGGTGGTGGTCACAGAACCACTGCCCTTGTGACCGCTGCTGCACCCGGCGAGCCCGAAGACAACGAGAACGGCGACCACAGCTGCGGGGGACCGACCCAGGAGACGCATAAGCGGAGGATAGGTGGGGGCGCCTCCGTATCCTGGGCACGATGTCTGGGTTCGTCGATACCGCGCAGAGCAACGTGAAAGGCGGCGACGGCGGCGCGGGCTGCGTCGGCTTCCGTCGAGAGGCGCACGTCCCGAAGGGCGGACCGGACGGCGGCGACGGCGGTCGCGGCGGCGACGTCTGGCTGCGCGCGAACCGCAACGCCGCCTCACTCCTCGCGTTTCGTGATCATCCGCACCGGAAGGCGGGGTCGGGCACGCACGGCAAGGGGCAGAAACTCCACGGAAAGAGTGGCGCCGACCTCGTCGTCGACGTACCCGAAGGCACGGTCGTGCGTTCGATGGACGGCGAGCTGCTCGCCGATCTGCTCCACCACGGCGACACCTGGCTCGCGG
>DATCCI010000431.1:0-3566 GCA_036511415.1 Acidimicrobiia bacterium | reverse complement strand
CAAGAAGATCGATCCGCCGTCGAGCCCCGACAGCCGGAGGCCGTCGCGCGCGCGATTGGCTTCCTCGATCCCGAACGACCGCCCGATCGCGAGCAGGACAGCGAGGAGCACCGCGGCCCAGAACAGTCCGGGAGCAGCTTGGCGCAGCAGCGTGCGGTCGGAATCGAGCGCGAACGCGAAGAGCATCACGACGACCCCGCCGAACGGGACGATCTGTTGCAGCGCGACACGCGACCGCCGCTCGATGCGCAAATCCTTGCCCGCGACGAGCAGCGCGTCGCGCAGGAAGCTCATGCGTGCGCTTCGATCTCGGCCGGAACCGGCGCCGCTCCGGACGAATCGGCCGGAACTGCGTGCACCTGTCCCGCGACGAGGCGCACCTCACGCGTTGCGAGGCGGCGCGCGAGCTCGAGCTCGTGAGATGCCAGCAGTACCGTGCGATCCTCGCCCGGAGCCGATCGCACGACCTCTTCCAGGACCTTGCGGCCGTGTTCGTCGAGCCCGGCGTGCGGCTCGTCGAGCAGGAGCAGCCGCGGCTTGCGCGCGAGCGCGTTGGCGAGCGACAACCGGCGGCGCTGCCCCTGCGACAACCTTCCGTGCGCGACTCCTGCGACCCGTTGCAGACCGACCCGTTCGATGGCGTCGTCGGCATCCGCCGCGCTGTGACCGGTCGAACGCGCGACGAACCGCACGTTCTCGGCAACGGTGAGGTCGTCGTAACAGAAGGTCTCGTGGCCGACGAGCGCGACCGCGCGGCGCACGCGCCGGGGCTCGACCCCGAGATCCACCCCGAGCACTTCAGCCTCCCCCGCGCGCAGCGCCAACAACCCCGCGCAGAGCCGCAACAGCGTGGTCTTGCCGGCACCGTTCGCGCCACTGAGCAGGACGACCTCTCCGGTCTCGACCTCGAGGTCGGCGCCCGAGAGCGCGGGAAATCGTCCGAGCATGCAAACGGCCGACCGAAGGCGTACGCAGCGCAACCAGAGCTCCGGGGACCGGGGGTGCGGTACGGGTGAAGCTTACGGAGATCCCGGCGAGCGCGGCGAACCGGGCTCACCGCTGCGCACGAACCCCCCGATCGCGGCCGGTACCATCACAGCGTGCGCCGTGCGATCGCGGGCATCGGCCGGACGCTGGTGACCCTCGGGCTCTTGATCCTTCTGTTCGTCGTGTATCAGCTCTGGGGGACCGGCATCTTCACCGCCCGCGCCCAGGAAAACCTCAAGAGCACGTTCCAACAAGAGCTGAAGCAGAATCAGGCGGAGAACGACACCGTCGGGCCGGTCCCGACCACCGTGAGCAAGCCGCAGTCGACCGGCACCACCTCCACCACGGTCGTGTACTCCAACCGTCTGACCCCCCTGCTCACACCGCCCGAGGGCGCGGTCGAGGGCGTCATCAAGATTCCGCGCATCGGCATCACCTTCTACTACGTCGAAGGTACGTCGCGCGACGACCTCAAGAAGGGCCCGGGCCACTACCCCGGCACCCCGCTCCCCGGGACGATCGGCAACGCCGCGATCGCGGGCCATCGCACGACGTACCTCCATCCGTTCTGGGGTCTCGACGACCTCAAGGTGGGCGACGACATCATCATCCAGACCACGGCGGGAACGACCTTCGACTACCAGATGTACGCGCAACTCATCGTCAAACCGACCGATGTCTGGGTCGTCGACAACACGCCCGGGCCGGAGCTCACCCTCACTGCGTGCAATCCCAAGGGCTCGGCCGCGCAGCGGATCGTGATCAAGGCGAAGCTGGCTGCGGCCAAGAGCGCGAAGCCGACGAAGCCGAGGCCGTTGCCGAGAGTGGCGACCGCCGGCTCGGGCAAAGCCCGCGCCGCGGAGCAAGCCGGCCTCTCGGAGGGCCTGTCCGGCCAGACCCGCAGCCTCGAGCCGAGCGTCGTCTGGGGAATCATCGCCGCGCTCGTCGGACTCGCGTGGTGGTGGACGTTCCGCCGTTGGCGACACCCGTACACGTGGTTGATCGGCGTCGTGCCTTTCCTGATCGCGCTCTTCCCCTTCTACGTGTACCTGGAACGCGCCCTTCCCGCCGGCTATTGACCTTTGAGCGTTGACCGGGCGCGGGTGGACGAAGCGGCGACGCGTATCGCGCCGTTCGTGCATCGAACACCGGTACTGCGGTCGGCATCCCTGGACCGATGGATCGACGCACAGGTGTTCGTCAAGGCCGAGCACCTGCAACGAACCGGCGCGTTCAAGTACCGCGGTGCGACCAGTGCAGTGCAGTCGCTGTCCGAGGCCGACGCGGCACGCGGTGTCGCCGCGCACTCGTCGGGGAACCATGCCGCCGCACTCGCGCTTGCGGCCGAGACCCGCGGCATCGCCGCGCACGTGGTGATGCCGAAGAACGCCTCGGCCGCGAAGCTCGCCGCAGTGCGGCGTTACGGCGCCCGGGTCACCGTGTGCGACAACAGCCTGGAAGCGCGCCGCGCGGTACTGGCCGAGTTGATCGACCGGACGGGCGCGATCGAAGTCCATCCCTTCGACGACGAACGCGTCATCGCGGGCGCGGGCACCGCCGCGCTCGAGTTGACGAACGAGATCCCCGACCTCGACGTCGTCGTCACGCCGATCGGAGGTGGTGGGCTGTGCTCGGGCACGTGCGTCGCGGTCGCGCCGATACGCGTCGTCGGTGGCTCGCCGCGCGACCGGGCGTCGACCGCGGCCGACGGCTTGCGCACCGGATGCTCGGCTCGCACCGAAGGAATCCTCCGCGCCCATCACGTCGAGCAGATCATCGTCGACGAAGGCGAAATCGTCGACGCGATGCGCGTCGTGTGGGAACGTACGAAGCAGTTGGTCGAACCGAGCGCGGCGGTGGCGTTCGCAGCTGCCCGCGCCGCGCAGCTCGACGGAGCACGCGTCGGCATCATCTGCTCGGGCGGGAACGTCGACCTCGACGTGCTCCCCTGGTGATCCGGGGTCGGAGCCGCCTCAAGCGGCGCGGGAGGCGAGCAGGCTGAAGGTCAGGGGGATGCGCGGCAACCCCGGCGGCGCGGTCCACGTCCTGTCGTCACTGCGCACCAGCCACGGGAAGTGCGGCCAGACGGTCCAGTCGTGCTCCACCAACCGGTCCAGCCGCAGACCGTGACGGATCAGGGCCATGACGATCTCGCCGATCCCGTGATTCCATTCGTACGTGCGCCGGTGCACGAGCGGTCGGTCGGCATCGGTGTACGTCTCGTCGGAGTCGCCGACGAATGGCACGGCTTGTTCGAAGTAGGCGTGCTTGACGACGAGCCCGTCGTCGGCCAGTGCCCACGCGAGCGGGTGCGTGTCGTGAAGGTACAACCTTCCATCGGGTGCGACGAGCGCACCGACCTGCGCGGCCCAACGATCGATGTTCGGGAGCCAGCACAGCGCACCCAGACTGACGTACACGACGTCGAACGTCGCGTGGTCGAGCGCCGTCGTCGCCTCGTAGACGTCGGAACACACGAATTCGGACCGATCCGACAGGCCGGCGCGGAGGGCGATCTCCCGGGCCGCGTCGATCGCGGCCGGTGAGAAGTCGAGACCGGTCACGTGCGCGCCGGCGCG
>DATCCI010000430.1:0-13017 GCA_036511415.1 Acidimicrobiia bacterium | reverse complement strand
CGCTTCGGGCATCGAACTTCCGGGAAAGAGTGTGGAAACCGGCCGTACAGCGCGCGGCCGCCAAGGGCTACACCGCGCGAGAACTTCGGCAAGTCTCCTCTGCAATCATGCGCGAAGCGGGCGCCGCCGAACACGAAGTGAGTGTCAGGCTCCGCCACACGCACCAACCCACGACATCTGATGTCTACGGAGGCATCACTGTCGACAGACACGCCCAGATCGACAGCGGCGTCTCAGCGCTGTTTCTTGCCCACAGGGTCACCCAGGGGTCAAGGACGAGCGACAGCCAATCCGGCTGATGTTTTCCGATACCGCTGATCAGGACTTACGCGATCGCAGCTAATCTTGAACAGGGCGTTCGCAACGTAGAAGTCGGCGGTTCGAGTCCGCTCACCTCCACCAAATGTTCTTTAGGTCCGGTGCAGCGCGTTCTTCGTCTTGTCGATCACCTCTTCGACCTTGCCCTCGGCCTTGTCGATCACCTCTTCGATCTTGCCCTTCGCGTGGTCGACCTTCTCCTTGGTCTCACCCGCGCGCCGATCGGCCTTCCCTTCAGATTCCAGGTCCTTGTTGCCGGCAAGGGCTCCGGCGGCTTCTTCGACCTTGCCCTTCACCTGATCGGACTGTGCACCCATCGCGCACCACCCTTCTCGTCGTGGAACATGGACTTCGCCTGAATGACCAAGCCCTCATCCCCATGGTGGCGCTTGCTGCACCAGCTTTTGCAGAGGCGATGGTCCTCACGTCTGGATCCAACGGGGTCTCCGCGTCGCCGCGAGGTGTTCGCGTGCTGCACGGCCAGACCAGAAGGTGCCAACCGCTGGCGACGGTCCTCGCGGCGCACGACACCCGCGGTCGAGTCGAAAGCAACCAACCCCCCGCCTGACTCGAACGGCGGGTAGGGTCGAAAAGTGGACACCGGCTCCGAAGATCCACGGACAGGCGATGCGCCGGTCGGTGGAGGGTTTCTACCCGAGCAACCCGAACGCCGGACCTTCGAATCCGTCTTCGCGCGCGTTGTAGCTACCGCAGGCATCGTGGGCATTGGCACTGCTCTTGGCGCGATCGTTATCGCAGCCAACGTCGCAGGTTGGATCGCGAGTCTCGTCGTGTCGATTGTAACGGTGGCGCTCGCCGCAATGCTCTGGCGCTCACGGCGACTCTGACGACCACCGCGCGACGCGCCACTCGCCGTCGTGACCTCGGTGGAGGCGCGCACAGATCTGCCGATCGGCGCTCGCCGAGCGCTCGAGACCGACGCATCCATCTGCGCACAGAACGACGCCACCTTGCCGGCGGTAGGGGCAGCCAACCGACTGCTATCTGCCCGTGCGCACGCGGTGCTTGCATCCTGGCCAGCAGCAGGGCCGACGCTGGCCTTCCTCCAGCTCCTCCTGGGTCCGCCGAATACGACGTGCCCGCGTCATCTCCTGCTTGGCATCCTCGACCCAGCAGATGAACTCGTTACGGGCCAGAGGCGTGATGTAGTTCCAGGCACCGAGTGCCGTGCGGTTGGCGATCAGCGCCTTGCGCAGATCTTTCGGAAGCTGGTGCACCACCCCACCGGGCACTCGCGGGCCGCTCACCATGGCCACGCTAATGGGTGAGGGCCAGCCCTTTCATTGCGGCCGAAGGTCGCCAACAAGGTGCCGCATCGGGACAATCGCGAACGCCTCGGTGCCGGCGAACTGGGATACCCCTGGCGCGTTGATATGGGACGCGCGATATGAGACACCGCGTCGTCGTCCTAGCGGCCGGTCGTCGTGGGTCTCTCGCACCCGGAGCAATATGAGCGGCGTGGAGATCGCGGGCGCCGACTGCGGTTGCGTCGTCGATCGTGGCGTCGTCCTCGCTCGATGCGGCAAACCCGGCTGCTGCTGGAGCGAACTTCCTGACAGGGAGCGGACCTAGGCTCGGTGACATGCGCCGGCTACTTGCCGCTGTCATCGGCTCATTTGTCCTGGGCGCTCGCGTCGCCACTCCGGCCGAATCCGCTGGCGTCGGTCGGCGGTGCGGTTGCCAGCCGGATTGTTGGTGCAAACGTCCCGACCTCCGACTGTCTCGTTGGATCGCGCCCGTCGCTCATCGGTCCACCGACCCCTCCGAGCAGGCCGCACGAGCATGACCGCCGCGACGTGTTCGTGTTGTGAGGAGACGGTGCAAGCGTGGGTCACGTTGTGGTCACGGCCGGACATCGTCATCTGTTACGGGTGTCTCGACTACCTCAACAGCCGGAGGGTTAGGCAGCTTGTGATCCACGGCGGTCTGAAACCACTCGACGGGTATGACCCCGTGTTCAGGGTTCTCGACGTGGAACGGGCGGTTGACCACTACCAACGGCTCGGGTTCACGACGGAGTATTACGACGAGACCTTCGCATTCGCGAAATGGGGGAACCTCGTCATCCAGCTCGAACTCGACGAGCATCCCGAAGCACACATGACGTCGGTGCTTTACATCCACGTTGACGACGCCGACGAACTCGCGGCCGACTGGCGCAAAGCTGGCATGGAAGTCGTCGACCCCGAGAACCAGGATTACGGCAAACGCGAAGGCCGACACGTCGACCCCGACGGCAACGTCATCCGGTTCGGCGGACCGCCCCGCTGACGCCGCGCATACCCGGCGTACTGGGACAGGCGAGCGTCGGTGTTATGGGGCGCGCGTTCGGGGACACCCATCGCGCGTTAAGTGCGTCCGTCGGCGGCTCGCTTAACGCGCCCCTACCGAACACTCTGTGCACGGTCGGGCCTGCGTCAGCGGCTTCTTGTTCGAGAGCATCGGGCTGATCGAAGAACGCCGTCGTGAACCAGTGCGGTTCGTTCGTGGGGTTGCGATACGGTCTGTCAGGAAAGGTGACCGATGATGAAGATGAACCTGGCAGTGCGGTCCAACCTGATCGCGGGAGTCATCGCAGCGATTATCTGGATTGTCATCGCGGCAGTAACGGGCGGCGGCATTAGAACGGTGATTATCGGCGGCGTGATCCTCGGTGTGATCACCTTCGCAGTGAGCTTCCTGATCACGCAAGTGATAGCCCTTTTCAAGAGTGGCTCAGCAACGAACAACCGTCGTCGGTAGCTCCTTGCCCCGGTCGGCGCTCGACGTAGTAACGGAGCCGCAACCGCTCGCCCCGCCCATAACTGCCGCTCGGCACTCGCCGTCGCGCTTGGGATCGTGCAATCTGTGCGGGTTTGGCGAACCGTGCACTCCGGTACGTCCGAGGTGTCGCCTTGCCGGACGAGTTACGGATGCGGAACTGTTGCCTCATTGGTCGGGTCGAGAATGACGATCGGGATCTCGCGCGACGTCCCCCGCTGGTACGCGTCATAGCGGCCGCGCGCGCCGGGATGCAGGAGAGGTGCGAACCCGCGGTTGTGACGGTTGACGAGCGGCCACAGCCGCGCCCGCTCATCGGGCGAGGCAACCCGAGCGGTCGCCGACCACTTCTTCCTTCCGACTTGTACGACGACTTGTGGTTCACTCCGGAGGTTCGCCAGCCAACCCGGACTGTGATCGCTTCCACCGTTGGAGGCCACGACGACCCACGACGTCCCGTCCTTGTAGTAGATCAGCGCATTCGTACGCTGCCGACCCGTCCGCCGCCCGAGCGTTGTCAACAGCAGCGTCGATCGCCCGATCAACCATCTCCCGAGCCAACCGCGGCTACCCCGATAGATCGCCTGATGCAATCGCAGGACCGGAGTAACAAGAACAGCTGACGGAATGCGGTCCATCGAAGCCTCCGAGCGCCCACGCTAATCCGCGCCGTATCGGGATACCTGCGAACGCAAGCGCGCCATCTTTTCTCGCTCGCGAACCGACGACGTCGAGATCTCTCGATCATCACTCATAATGCAAGCGGCTACTAGACGCAGGTCTGCGAATGACCGTGGACTCGTCCAACCTGACAGGAGCGCCGCGTCGGCGACGATCAGCGGCACCCAACAAAGCGACGGAGGTCCGCGATGGCGAAGTTCATCACCATTGGCTACGGAGACCAAGCTGGCTACGAGCGCACCGCACCTGAAATCAGAGACGCTGCCCACGCTCATGACGAACGGCTGTGGGCGACTGGTGCCCTGATGGGCACCGCTGGCTCCCCAGTTCAGGTGCGCAACACCAACGGTGAGGGAATCATGACGACGCCAATGGCCTACATGCGCTCGGACCTGCCCGTAGCAGGATTCGCCGTGATCGAGGCACCGACGATCGACGATGCCATAGCTCTCGTCGCGGGAACTCCGTGCTCAGTTGCCCACGGGGTAGTGGAGGTATGGCCGCTCAAGGTTGCTCCAGCGACCTGAGGACTAGATGCTCGAGGATCTCAAGCGCGGATGGCGCGCCAGCGGCCCGAACACCAAGCGAGTACCGAACCGCCGATCGGCGCTCGACGAGCGCGCGGACCCGCGCATCGATCTGCCCACGACAGAACAACGCCACCTTGCCGGCGTACTGGGGCACCCTGACGTCGTTGTTCGGGGACGCGTTTCTGGGATACCACGGCGGCAGGTTCGATCGTGGCGTTTGGGCCGGTGTGATTGACAAGCCGTTGTTGTGCAGGGCGTGCTCTCGAACGGGGTCGCTTTAGCGCCGTCGGCGAAGCAAGACCAGGCTGACGGTGTAGGTGATGCCGCCGACGACGCACATGACGCCGTAGGCGCCGGGGTCCGCGCTTCGAGCCGTTTGCACGACCGCGCCCGCGATCGCCGCGATGGACATAACGAGTCCCGTGATTGCGGTGGCGTCGCGGTCGAGGCCTCGTTGACGCTCGTCGCCACCGGCCCGCATGATGGCCGCAACGTCGCCCTTGCCTCCCGCCCACACGAACGCCACCGTGGCGGCGACCACGTAAAACGCGACAAGCGCAACCGCGAAACCGTGATCACCGCTCACCCAACTCGCGGCAGCTACCGCTCCGCCGCCGACGACGAGTACCGCGGCCGCGGCGGCCCGGTGACCAGTCCCAGTTGCGGTTGTCATTTCATGTCCTCCTTGTCGGGGTTAAAGATCTCCTCCACGGCGCTCGAAAAACATCGGGCGATCGCGAGCGCCAGCGGGAGGGATGGCAAGTAGCGCTCGTTCTCGATGGAGTTGATCGTCTGGCGAGACACGCCGAGCACGCCAGCGAGCTCTCCTTGGGACATCCCTTTCAATGTCCGCAGCTCCCGCACCCGGTTGTTCACAATGTCAAGCCGCGGCCCGCTCGAGCACGACCATGATCTCGCTCTTTGTGCTCTTCCACACGCTGGCAGCTGTGAAACCGCTCACGACTCGCCAACCCTCGGCCGCGTAGCTATTCAACGCGCGCTCGAGACTCTCGGGATCGAACGACCCCGAGAAACGGGAGTCGCGCTCAGTCAGGACCTTGTACTCCATTGCTGTCCTCCTAATCAGGGCACCCGCGCACACCCTCCGCGCCAGCCGGACCGTTCCCCAGACTGAGGTCAGCCGGCTGGTGTCAAGCTAGCTTGTCAGCGCGCAAATGTCAAGCAAGCTTTCCAGCCGAAGCCCGCGACTCCTGGGTAGTTCGCACGCAACCAAGAGACGAGCGCACTTAGAAGGCGGCGCGCCTTTCGCGTGTTCGACGCGCGCACGCGCATAGCCGGCGTTTGGAGATACCCGCGCCCCGGGATTATGGGGCGCGTGATCTGGGACAGTCGCGTGGCGCGTCGTCGTGCGGGGCTGGCCGAGCTCGCGGTATGACGCTTTGGAGCGCGGAGTCGAGCCGGGGTGACGGCAAAAGAACGCACTGGTCGCTCGATGAGCGTGCCGCGGCCGGGCCAATCGTCGGGCTTCCTGACATTGCGCGACGCGTTCGTTCGCGGTCGCGTCAGACGCTTGTACCGACTCGTTCGGCGAGCTGCACTCCGTGTTCCGCCGCGAGTATCTCGGCGGCTTTCTCGCCGATCATGATGCACGCCGCATTGGTGTTGCCGCTCACCACGTTTGGCATCACGCTCGCGTCGGCGACACGTAGTCCCTGCACGCCCTGCACACGCAACTGCGGATCGACCACGCTACCGATGCGGCACGTGCTCGTGAGGTGGTACACGGTGAACGAGTAGTGGCGCGCCATGTCGGCGAGGAGCGCGTCGCTCGGGCGGTCACCCGGCTTGTAGTCGTGCTTGGCCGCGAGCGTCTTCGGTACGAGCAGGGGGCCGAGCTCTTCTGGCCAGTGCTCGGCGATGTCAAGCGCGCGCCGCAGCACCGCGATCATCACGTCGAGGTCGTACGGATCGCCGTAGTAGTTCATGCGGATGTCGGGGTGCGCGAGCGGGTCGGCGCTCGCCAGGCGGATCTCGCCCTCGCTGTGCGGTTGCACCGGGTTGGCGAGCACGAAGATGCTCTCCGCGTCGGCCGCAAGCGTCGCGTCGGCGTCGTCGAAGTACTCGTCGGGGTCGACGCGCAAGCAGCGCTGCCAGATGTCGCGGTTGTAGCCGGTGACGAACACGGCGAGCTGAGCGTCGTGCGTGTGGTCGTCGCCGAGGCCGGTAGAGAACCATGCCGCCGCGTCATACAGCGACGACGACACGAGCCCGTGACCCGTGGTCGCCCACTCGGTGACGCGCCGTTCGGCGTCGGATTTGAGCGCCTGCAGCTCAGGCGGGAGCGACGAGTCGTCGGCCGGGTCGGCGGGGAGCGGGCCGTTCGGCGCGCGGAGCGCGTCGGGCCCCATCGAGACGCCGACGTCGTTCATCGAGACGCCGATACCGGGTGCCGGGAACATCAGCCCGACCTGCAAGTGGTCCTTCAGGTGCTTGCCCACCTCGGATGCGTCGAGGGTGCACGCCACGCCAACCGCTTCGAGCTCGGCGCGCGGTCCGATGCCCGAGAGCATCAGCACTTGCGGAGATCCGACCGCGCCGCCGCTCAGGATCACCTCGCGGTTGGCCCCGACGATTTGTGTCGCGCCGTCAGCGGCGTGGTATTCGACGCCCGTCGCTCTCAACGCGCTGCCGTCGCCCTCGAGCACGACGCGCGTGACGTGCGCGTGGCAGATGACCTCGAGGTTCGGGCGTTGCTCTGCGTCACCTTCGAGGAACGCGTGATACGTGCTCGCGCGCTTGCCCTCGCGTGTGGTCGTCTGCAACAGCGACACGACGCCGTCGGCCCCACCACGATCACGGCCGTTGTAGTCGCCCCGTGGGATGCCCGCCGCGACCGCGGCGTCGACGAACTGCTGCCCGGCGCGCAGCACCGGTGCCCGCACTGACACGCCGAGCGCGCCTGTCGTGTTGTGCGCGTCGGCGTCGACGACGATGTCGCCGCTCGGCGCGAGGCATTCACTCTTCTTGAAGTACGGGAGCACCTCGTCGTAGCTCCAGCCGGTCGCGCCACCCGCGGCCCACGCATCGAAGTCTCCGGGATGCCCGCGCACGTACGCCATGTAGTTGATACCCGACGAGCCGCCGAGCATCTTGCCGCGTGGCACCATCATCCGGCCCTCGTCGAGTCCGAGCCCGCAACCACCGGCATCAGCGGTATACATCCAGTCCGTGTCCGGGTCCTGCTGCAACATCGCACACGCGGCCGGCATTGCTTCGGTCGCAGGCGGCGGCCCGCCCGCCTCGAGCAGTGCGACCCGGACGCTCGGATCCTCCGACAGGCGAGCGGCGACCACTGCGCCCGCCGAACCGCCACCCACCACGACAAAATCAAACTCCTGCACCATGAATCGGAACCTACTCACGGTTGCCGGACGGTCGCCATTGCCACGCCCTCCCGACCAGCAAGCCACATGCCTTGTCATCCATCCCCCCGACTCGCCCGCTTCGGTACCGGTCGCCAGGCGTCCGCGACCCGGCGTACTGGGACACCCCAGCGCGTCGTTTTGGGATGCGTGTTCTGGGTCGCCCGTGGTCGTTTCTGGGTGGGGCTCGTAGGCTGGGCCGTTGTGGAGGTTGGGGAGATCCAGTACGCGAAGAGCGGGGATCGCCATGTCGCGTATCAAGTCGTCGGCGACGGTCCGATCGATCTCCTGGCCTTCAATAATGGCTGCACGATCTGGATCGACCGAGATGACGAGCCACATTGGACTCGTTTCGATCGCCGCCTGGCGTCGTTCAGCCGGCTGATCAGGTTCGATCCGGGTGGCCTTGGGCTCTCGGACCCGCTTGATAGCGGGTCGGGTCCGACGATTGAACTTCGGGTGCAAGACGCCGTGGCGGTGTTGGATGCGGTTGGGTCGTCGCGGGCTGCGCTGTTCGGCGTTTCTGAAGGTGGACTTGTTGCGATGTTGTTGAGCGCGACGTGTCCGGAGCGTGTCTCGGCGCAGGTACTGATGCACTGCTGGGCCCGGATGGCTCGCGATTCGGATTACCCGTGGGGCTGGCCGCAGCACGTCCTCGACAACTGGGTGGAAGCGGTGACGGACCCGACCTACCGCGGAGACGCGCTCGATGATGTCGCGTTGAGCGCCCCGAGCCTCGCGACGGATGTCGAGTTTCGATCGTGGTGGAAGCGTGCCGGCGAGCGGGGCGCCAGTCCGGCCATCGCAAGGGCTAGCAATGTCTTAGCGAACGGCGCAGATCTCCGCGCGGTGCTTCCCTTGATCGACGCGCCGACACTCGTGCTGCACCGGGTGGACAACGCCCTCATCCCAATCGGTCATGGGCGGTATCTCGCCGAGCACATCCCTAAAGCCAAACTCGTCGAGCTCCCCGGAGCGGACCACCTCCCGTTCGTTGGCGAAACTGATGCCTTGCTCGGCGAGATTGAGGAGTTCCTGACGGGCACGAGGGGAACGTCGGGCGCTGAGCGGATGTTGGCGACGATTCTGTTCAGCGACATCGTGGACTCGACGAAACGGGCCGCCGGCATCGGAGACCGTCGTTGGCGTGAGCTACTCGATAGCCACGACCGTATGACTGCGCGTCAGGTGCACCGCTTCGGCGGGCGGCAGGTCAAGTCCACCGGTGATGGCATCCTCGCAACCTTCGACGGTCCCGCGCGGGCGATTCAATGTGGGCTAGCGATCTGTGATGGCGCGAGTCAGCTCGGCATGGAGGTGCGGGTCGGTGTGCACACTGGTGAAGTCGAACGACGCGGCGACGACGTCGCCGGAATCGGTGTCCATATCGCGTCGAGGGTGCAAGCATGCGCGCAGCCCGGAGAGGTCTGGGTTTCGCGCACGGTGACCGACTTGGTCACCGGATCCGGGATCGTGTTCAACGACCGCGGTGAGCACCCGCTCAAGAGTGTCCCCGGTACCTGGCAGTTGTTCACGGTGGTCGACTGAGAGCAGGGATCGATGGCGGACGATCCGACTTGGGACTTCCGAAACCCGGCCAGCAAGGGCCGAGTCCTCGGCGTGCTCCGAAATGAGATCAACAAGCTGTTCGCACTCACAGACGACCCGACGCGCTGGCACACCCCGACCGCATGTCCGGGCTGGGAGTTCCGCGACATGATCGGACATCTCATCGACGCGACCGAGAGCTACCTCACGGGCTTCGAGATCGCACACCGCGGTGGCGCCACGCCCGAGTCGGTGGGCGTTGTCGGAATGGCCCAAGCATCCGATCAGGCCGCGCGAGCGTTTCGTTCGAAACCGCGCGACGAACTTCTCGCGAGGTTCCGCGACAGAACAGATCAACTTCTCGACGAGTTCGAGGCGCTGTCCGACGCAGACTGGACTGACCTGATCGTCCCCGACGCCTACATGGGTCCGCTCCCCGCGATGATCATCGCCGCTGGAATGCTTGGCGGGTCGACCGTGCACAGTTGGGACCTCCGCCAAGGCCTTGGCGCGCCGCACGCAATGGCGGGCGACGCCGCCGACTTGTTGGTGCCGTTCGTCTATCTCCTCTGGTGGGCGACTGCCGACACCGCCAGAGTCGATGTGCCCTACGCGATCGGCATCCGCACCACCGGCCGCAACGGCGGCGACACCCGATTCGACGTCACCAACGAAGGCCTCCAGTTCGCGTCCGCCAACATCGACTCCTGTCCCGCCATCCTCGAGTTCGACCCCGCCACGCTCGTACTCACCGCCTACAACCGCATCAACGGCGGCACCGTCCGCGGCGACCACCAACTTGCCACGAACTTCCGATCCCTATTCATCCCGATCTGACCAAACTCGCACACGCCACGAACACCCCTGGCCGCACGTGCCCGACATACCGGCCCGCCACGATCGCGACTGTCTCGGTGCCGGCGATCAGGGACGCCCGATCGGAAGATTTGGAGTCGCGCATTATGGACACGGCGCGCTATGGATGCGTCCGTTCGTTGTGAGCGAGTGCTTGCGAGCGGTCGTCAGCTTGGCCGGTGCCGGTCCGGGGCGCTATCGGAGGAGGCTATAGAGGATTTCTCGCGAGCTCACGGAATCGAAACTGACACCCCGCGCAATGGCCTCTTGACGGCGCGATTGCGCTTCGGCGGCCGCGGCCTTCATCGCATCCTGATCCGCCCACACCGTGCCCACGAGTCCGTGCCCCGTCTCTCGGTTCATCATGTTCCGTATCGATTGGAACCCCGCGTTGGCCTTGACACGCGGCACGACATCGCTCTTGAAGAACGCGAAGTTCTCGTCGATCTTGGCCGGATCCATACTGATCCGCTGGACCATCAGCGCCGAACCGGGTCCCGGCGGAGTGCTGACCTCCGCGAGTAACTGCTCGTAGTTCTCCACCGTGAGTTCACCGCCGACGATCTCGAGCGCCTCCTGACGTGCATTCGCAAGCACACTGTCGCTCGCTTCCCGGTCGGCCTCGGTCTCCCAAAGCGAAAGGATTCCGAGCAGAGCTCCCGACCGGTCCGCATTCGCGGTAATGCCACGGTGACCCTTCTGCGCGTCAAGGATGGGAACCACCTTGTGACGGAGATACTCGACACCGCCATCGATGTCCTTGGCACCAGCGAATTCGAGGACGCGGGTATACATCATTGACTCCTCTCTCCGGCAAGCACGCGGATCGGACCAAGCCGATCCTGGCGACCCTATCCCGATCTCGGCAGCGCGGGATTGAAGACCAACGGCAACTCGACCACGCGCCGCCGCGCCGCATGCCGTCCCACCATGACCGCGAGCGCCACGTACCCGGCGTTCTGGGGCAGGCGCGACTCACTCGGTCGCGGGCATTCCGCGTGGTCCGCGGAACGTGCTGGAGCGAGCGGGTTCCGTCTCGAGATCGAGGGCCCACGCCATGTCTGGTTGCGCGTCAATGGTGCGTTCGTATCGGGACGCCGCGTCGTCGCGGGTGATTGCATCGCTCATGTCCAGCCCTGATCGGCTGTGGCTGATCGTCCGGTTCGCGTCATGGCGGTCATGGCGTCTTGTTCGAGGTCGCGGGCGCGGGTCTCTAAGGCTGTGCATCGGCGGGTTGGTCGATGTCTCGAGTGGCTGCGAGGTGAGCATGAACGAGCGGAACGACCGACGATCCTTCGCCGCTGGCGGCTGCGACGCGTTTCATCGAGCCGGCGCGGGTGTCGCCGACGGCGAACACGCCGGGTGTGGAGGTGGCGAGGCTTTCGGGGGGGAGCCCGTCGGTCCATGATTCCTGGGGGACGTCGCGGCCAGTGAGCACGAAGCCGCGGGTGTCGCGCGTGACACCTGTCGGGAGCCATTCACAGCGTGGCTCGGCGCCGAGCAGCAGGAACAGGCCGCCGCAGTCGCGGCGGGTGGTCTCGCCGGTGACTGTGTTGCGAAGCTCGAGCCATTCGAGTCGTGCTGCGCCACCGCCGTCGATGATCTCGCCGCTCGGGTAGACGTCGATGCGGTGGTGGGCGGAGATCTCGTCGATGAGGTACTGCGACATGGTCTGCTGCAGCGTGTCGCGGCGGATGACGATGGTGACCGTGCGTGCGAACTGCGCGAGGTGAAGTGCGGCCTGGCCGGCGGAGTTGCCGCCGCCGACGACGACGACGTCGGCCCTGTCCATCTCGCGCGCGGTTGTCGTCGCGCTGCCGTAGAACACTCCGCTGCCGGTGAGGGCGTCGATGCCGGCGACGTTCAGTTTTCGGTATGCGGCTCCGGTCGCGATCACGACGGCGCGGGCGCGCACGTCGCCGCCGTCGGTGTGCACGAGGTGGGGAGCCTCGCCATCGGCCAGGGTGAGGCCGGTGACGTCCCAGCCGACGATGAACTCGGCGCCGAACCACAGCGCCTGCATCCGCGCCCGCTGTGCCAATCGCATGCCGGAGATCCCGCGTGGGAAGCCGAGGTAGTTGCGGATCATCGAGCTCATCCCGGCTTGTCCGCCGATCGCTTCGGCCTCGAGCACGATCGTAGTGAGCCCTTCGGAGGCGCCGTACACGGCGGCGGCGAGGCCGGCCGGTCCGGCGCCGATGATGCACAGGTCGAACACGGTGGTTTGGTCGATCTCGTCGAACTGTGCCCACAACGCGGCCGCGAGGTCCTTGGTCGATGTGGGCGCGATCACGCCTTTGGTCAGCACGTCGGCGAGCGGAAGCGTGAACGGCCCGTCGTAGGCGACGATGATCTCTTGCCCGATGGCCGACTCGGGCCGGTGGATTCGATGGGGCATCCCGGTGCGGACCAGCAGATCGCGCATCGACAGCACCGCCGGGTCGTCGAGATCACCGACGATGCGCACCGCTTCGGCCTCGGGATCGGGCACCATCGACCCCCAGTCCGAGAGCAGATCGGTGACCGCGGCGTGGAACTCCTCGTCGCGAGCGCCGCGGGGCAGCAGCAAGAACGCGTCCAGCGTGCCGTTCGAGCTCGCGCTCAGGTGGGCGTGGTCGGCGGTGTAGCGGTCGACCGGGGCGACGACCAGCACCTTGGCAGTGCGGAGGAGTTCGCGCCAGGAGCGAAGGACCTGTGCGACAGCGGTGATCGGGTCGGCAGGGGTGGTGGCGGCCCACAGCGCAGTGTCGGCGACCATCAGCGCGAGCGGATGATCGGTGTTGGCGATCTGTTCGGCGATCGTGGTGGCTTCGGACGCGGAACGTGCGAGACGGATGTCGTAATCGCGGCTGTAGCGCCCGAACTCGGCCGACAACAGGTCCGCGTTCGCGTCTGTGATCAGCAAAATGATCGGGTTCATC
>DATCCI010000429.1:0-2479 GCA_036511415.1 Acidimicrobiia bacterium | reverse complement strand
CGAGCACGTCGGCCGCCTCGGTGAGGCCCTCGGCACCGGTGCCGTGCACGACGACGGCGCCCGCCTCGCTCCCGATCGTCACGCCCAACTGCGCGAGTACCCGGGCCGTCGCGCGCACGTCGGCACCCGTCGCGAGATTCGTGATCGTGCTCGCGCCCTGCGCGAGGGCGGCGAAGATCAGCGCGCGATGCGAGATCGACTTGTCGCCCGGGATCCGCAACCGTCCCCGCAGGGGCCGCGCACCCCCGGCGACGAGCGCATCCGCCCCATCCGAGAGCCCGACGCTCACGCGATGTCCGTCCGACCGGTGTGGTAGCCGAGCTCGCGCAGGCCCGCTTCGAACGCGCCGGCTTCGTCGGCGGCGACGATCAGCACGAGCACGCCCGCTCCGCCCTCCTTCGAGTGCGCGATCTCGACGTCGGCGACGTTGACGCCGAGACGCCCCGCGAGCGTCGTCACCTCCGCGAGCACGCCGGGACGGTCGGGCACGGGAATGCGCAACTCGACGAGTTTCGTCGTCATCGAGATTCCCACCGGGAGGTTCCTCCGCGCGGCGCGGGCCCGGTCCAGCATCGCCTTCAAGGCCTCACGATCACCGGCAGCAACGATATCGCGTGCGTGCTGGAGCCCCGCGAGATAGGCATCGAGCGCGCCAACGACCGCGTCGCGGTTCGACGTGAGGATGTCGAGCCAGATCGACGGTTGGCTCGCGGCGATCCGCGTCATGTCGCGGAACCCGCCGGCGGCGAGGCGCAGGAGTGCGCGGTGCCGGGCCTCGTGCGTCGTCGCGACGTCCATGAGTGTGGACGCCGCGAGCTGGGGAACGTGACTCACGAACGACACGAGAACATCGTGGTCATCCGGTGTCACCGCGACGACCTCGGCCTGGAGATCGCGCAGCAGCGCGCGGAGCGTCGTGTACGCGTCCTCCGCCGTCTCCGGCGTCGGCGTTACCACCCATGCCGCTCCGACGAACAGGTCGGTCCGCGCGCCCTCGATGCCGTCTTGCTCGGAGCCGGCCATCGGGTGGCCCCCGATGAACCGGGCCGCACGTTCGGCGCAGCGCCGGGCGACCTCGGCCACGACGGGCCCCTTCACCGAACCCACGTCGGTCACGAGCGGCACGCCCGCGTCGATCAGTCGTACCGCCGCGTCCGCGATCGCGCCCACGGGCAACGCGACGAAGGCGGCGTCGGCCCCGATCGCCGCCTCCTCGATATCCGCCGCGGCCGAACGCACCGCGCCCAACTCCTGCGCGCGGGCGAGTCGATCACGGTCGCGATCGAAGCCGACGACATCGTGCCCGAGCTCGGCCAGCGCCAGCCCGATCGAGCCGCCGATCAGGCCCGTCCCGACGACTGCGATACGCACGACTACTCGGGGAGATCGTCGCGGAGCGAGCGTGCGCCTTCGAGGTACACGTGGTGGAGATCGCTCCGCGCCTGATCGCCGTAGAAGTGCATCATCACACGGATCGTGCGCTTCATCCCGTGCACGATCCCGAGCTCCCGCGCACAGAGCAACGGCACATCACCAAGGCCGAGCGCACGCGCCGCGGTTGCCGGGAACTCGGCGGTGAGATCATCGGTCGCGGTGAAGATGATGCTGACGAGATCGTCGTGTCCGACGGAATTGCGCTCGAGCATCTCGAGCACCAGCGCTTGCGTCTTGGCATCGATCTCGTGCTTCGTGTCCTCGCCGAAGGTCGTCGCGCCGCGCAGAGCCAGCAATCTCACGGGTCGCCACGTTACTCGGATGCCTCCTCTGCCCCGTCGAGCGCGGCGGCGTAGAGGGCTCTCACCTCTTCGGTCGCCAGCGCACGCCACGTTCCGGGCGCGAGGCGCGGGTCGCGCAACGGACCGATACGCGTCCGGGCCAGCCGTACGACCGGGTGGCCCACGGTCGCGCACATCCGGCGCACCATCCGCTTACGGCCCTCCTTCACGACGATCGTGAGTGCGGTCGTCGTCAGGGACGGCGACTCCTGGACGATCTTTGCTCGAGCCGGACGGGTCGGACCGTCGTCGAGCTCCACGCCCTCTCGCAACGAGCGCAGCGCGGCCGGCGATGGTTTGCCCTCCACTTCGACGAAGTATTCCTTCTCCACGCCGTGCCGCGGGTGCGTGAGCAGCTGCGCGAGCTCGCCGTCGTTCGTCAGCAGCAGGAGCCCCTCGGTTTCGAGGTCGAGACGACCGACCGGAAAGACCCGCGGCTCGTCCGGCACGAGATCGAGCACCGTCGGCCGGCCGTGCGTGTCGTGCGCGGTCGTGACGTAACCCGCGGGCTTGTTGAGCACCCAGTGCACGACGGTCGCGTCGACGACCACGGGTACCCCGTCGAGCGCAACCCGATCGCGTTCGGGATCGACGCGCCGCCCGAGCACGGCGACCTCGCCGTTCACCGTGATCCGACCTTCGGCGATCAACATCTCGTTCGTACGACGAGACCCGACTCCCGCGCGCGCGAGCACCTTCTGCAG
>DATCCI010000428.1:0-3519 GCA_036511415.1 Acidimicrobiia bacterium | reverse complement strand
AGGCGGACGCTCCCCCGGGAACGGTCGCCTGGCAGCTCGAACAGGTCCCGAACCACCGGATGCAGGTGCATCAAGCCACCGGAAGGATCTCGGTGCAGGCCGGCGTCTCGCTCGCCGATGCCCTGGTTCTGCTCCGGGCCTACTCCTTCTCCCGTGACCGTCCGATCAGCGACGTCGCCGCCGATGTCGGGTCGGGTCTCTTGCGCTTCGACTCGAACGACCTTTGAGAACAACACACCCAATCTGGCTACACTGAACCCCGGGAAGGGGGCGCCGCGTATGCCCCGTGAGCAAGACCTATTGAGGGCGTTCATCGAGTTCGCCGACACGATCGTCGACCAATACGACGTCGTCGAGTTCCTGCATCGACTCGCGAATCGTTGCGTCGAGCTCGTCGACGCGTCCGAAGCAGGCATCATGCTCGCCGACCGCGACGGCACGCTCCACTATGTCGCGTCGTCGAGCGAGCGGATGCGTCTCATCGAGCTCTTCGAGCTGCAGCACGACGAAGGCCCGTGCCTGGACGCATACCGCGACGAAGTCGCGGTGCACACCACCCTGGACGACGACGCGAACAAGCGCTGGCCGCGCTTCGCTCCCCACGCCCGCGAGGTCGGCTTCGAGTCGGTGTCCGCGCTGCCCATGCGACTCCGGACCGACGTTATCGGCGCCCTCAACATTCTCTCGACCCATTCCGCGCCGCTCAGTGCGGACGACCAGCAGGTCGCGCAGGCGCTCGCCGACATCGCGACGATCGGCATCCTCCAAGAACGGGCCCTGAACGACGCAAAGGTCGTCACGTTCCAACTCGAGGGGGCGCTCGAATCGCGCATCGTGATCGAACAGGCGAAAGGCATCGTCGCCGAACGCAACCACGTCGCGATCGACACCGCCTTCGAACTTCTGCGCGGATACGCCCGAACGCACAACCGCCTGCTTCGGCAGACGGCCCAAGACGTCATCGACGCGACCCTCTCGACCGACGCGCTCACGGAATCGGCGCGCAGCGACCACACCTGAGCGGTTCGGCGGGAGTCAGTCGGGAAGCATCGGCACCGATTCGCTTACGCGCCGGCCGAGAAGCACGGCGCGAGTGACCGCCGTGGATCCGAACCGGTCGCGGACGCCGTCGAGCGCGAGGTCGAGCGCGTCGCCGCACTGCCGAGAGAACGGCAATGCGAGCTGGACGACGTGATCGTCGTCGAGGTTGGCGACCGCGACCCCGACGAGCGTGAGACCGTCGCGCGCGATTGTCGGCATGGCGGCGGCCATGAGCGCGCGCGCGACGCCGAGGATCGTCTCGGTGTGCGCGGTCGCGCGAGCCAGGGTGTGAGAACGCGTCGCGCGTGAGAAGTCGTCGAAACGCAATCGCAGCACGACGGTGCGACCGACCCGTGTCGCCGCCCGCATGCGACGCGTGATGCGGTCGACCAGCGCGACGAGTGTCGCGTCGACAACCTCGGGCGATCTCGGCCGACGCGCTCGGCCGAGCGCGTGCTGCGACCCGATCGAACCGCGACGGCGGCCGGCGTGCACCAGGCGCGGATCCCGGTTGTGCGCGAGGGCGTGCAGATGGCGGCCCGACGCGCCGCCCAGCATGGAAACCAGGACGATCTCCTCCAACCGCGCAACGTCGGCAACGGTGCGCAGGCCGCGATCGTGGAGCTTGCGAGCGGTCACCGACCCAACGCCCCAGAGCCGTTCGACGGGAAGTGGATGCAGGAACTCGAGCTCGCCGTCGGGGGGCACCACGAGCAGGCCGTCCGGCTTGGCGACTCCGCTCGCCACCTTCGCCAGGAACTTCGTTCTGGCCACTCCGACGGTGATGGCCAGACCGACCCGTTCGAGAACCTCACTTCGCAACCGCGTCGCGATCTCGACCGGAGTGCCCGACACCCGGCTCAGACCGCCGACCTCGAGGAACGCCTCGTCGATCGACAACCCCTCGACGAGGGGCGTCGTGTCGGCGAACACGTCGAATACGGCCTTGCTCGCTTCGGAGTAGGCCGACATCCGCGGCTCGACCACGATCGCCCACGGGCACAGGCTGCGCGCCTGCGCTCCGCCCATCGCGGTGCGGACCCCAAAGCCCTTGGCCTCGTAGCTCGCGGCGAGCACGACGCCGGATCCGACGATCACGGGACGACCGCGCAGCCGCGGATCGTCTCGCTGCTCGACCGACGCGTAGAACGCGTCGAGATCGGCATGCAGGATCGTCGCCACTCCAGGCCTCGACACGAACGTATGTTCGCATACCGGCGAACGGGATGCGAACGCGAGCTGCAAGGCTGCCGGCGTGCACTATCGACGGATGCCGATCGAGATCGAGTCTCCCGAACAGCTCGGGTACGACACCATCACCAACAATCTCTCGGAGAGCTCGGTGGCCGACCGCCGCCTCGGCGACCTCGGCATCGAGCTCGGGGCGGGTGAGGGCGCGGCGGCCCTCGACGAGCTCCTGCTCTGCTACGGCGACCATCTCGGCGACCCGGTCCTGCGGGAGGCGGTCGCGGCGGGTGGCGAAGGTCTTCGGCCCGACGACGTGATCGTCACTCCGGGTGCGGCAGCGGCGTTGTTCGCGATCGCGACCTCGCTCCTCGAGCCGGGCGATCACGCCGTCGTCGTACGCACCAACTACGCGACCAACCTGGAGACGCCGCGTGCGATCGGCGCCGACCTCGACATCGTCGACCTCGACTTCGACCACGAGTGGCAGCTCGACCCGGCGCGCGTCGCCGCGCTCGTGCGTCCGGGCACGACGCGTCTGATCTCGGTGACCTGTCCGCACAACCCGACGGGGACGATGCTCGATCTCCCTTCACTGCACGCACTCGTCGAGTTGGCCGAGCGGTCCGGCGCGGTCCTGCTCGTCGACGAGACTTACCGCGACCTGGCGCACGGCGAGGCGCTGCCGTTGGCGGCGACGCTGTCGCCGCGAGCGATCAGCGTCTCGTCGATGTCGAAGGCGTACGGCTTGCCCGGTCTCCGGGTCGGCTGGGCGGTCTGTCGCGACCCGCAACTGGCGGAATCCCTGCTCGCGGCCAAGGAGCAGATCGTCATCTGCGGGGCCACGATCGACGAGGCGATCGCAGGCCGGGTGCTGGCCGAGCGCAGCCGGATCCTGGAGCCGATCCTCGACGAGGTGCGAGTGCGCCTCGACGTCGTACGCGGGTGGATGCGCAGCCAACGCACCTTCGAGTGGATCGAGCCCGGCGGGGGCGTGGTCGGACTCGTACGCTTCGCGGGCGACATCGTGGTCGACACCGCGCGCTTCTACGACGTGCTGCTCGCCGAGCACGGCACGTACGTCGGACCCGGACACTGGTTCGAAGTCGACGACCGTCACTTCCGCATCGGTTTCGGCTGGCCGAGCGATCGCGAGCTGCGCGCCGGGCTCGACGCGCTGTCAGCCGCCGCGGAGACCGCGATCGCGTAGAGTCGGCATTCGCACCGGGGACGTTTGATCATGACACGAACACCGCAATCGGTTGGAGGGACGCACCAGTGAGAGTCGTGGCC
>DATCCI010000427.1:0-2021 GCA_036511415.1 Acidimicrobiia bacterium | reverse complement strand
GACGCATGCGCGCTGCCCTGGAGACCGCGCGCCAGCGAAGGCACCTCTCGACCTGGCCGTTGGCGAGCGTCACGCGTGTCGCCAGAAGCGAGTCGCTTCGTGCCGCTGCTACTGAAGCCTTCTTCGCGCCTTCATCTTACGCGCGAGGCGAGCCGCCCGTTTCTCGCTCCGACCGCCCTGATAGAGGGTGCAGAGAACCTCGGGGTTTGTGCGATTGCGTCTGATGCGACATGGTTTCGGCTGATGCCAGCGCGATCATGGTCTCCCGAACCGATCGACGCCGGCGGGTTTGATGTCGACGGCGAGCTTGGCCGCCGATCGCCTCGACCGAGCATTGACGGCAGCCGGGGTCGAACACGATTTCACGGAGTACCCGCAGGCCGGGCACTCCTTTCTCAACGACCACGAAGGCGCCGGAGACAAGACACCGCTCCCGTTCTCCGTCTTGGAGCCTGTCTTCGGAATACTCTCGCCAGGATCGGGCTACCACGAGGAATCCGCGCGCGATGCACGTCGGCGCATCCTCGCGTTCTTGACGGCCATCCGTCTGTCCTCCTGTCGTGGAGCCCCGCCGGGTGCGGGGCCGATCCCCGACCCCAAGGCGCCCGCCAGGGCGCAACAATCGGGAGGGGTCGACCCGCAGCCGGTGACGTCGCGGCACCACTGCGGATCCCTCAGTGCGATCGTCGACGATCCCTCGCCGACGGTGGATCGGTGCGCAACAAATCCTCACCACCAACCGCCGAGGTGGTTAGTATTTGTCGCATGGCCCGCTCAGACCTGACGACGATCAAGCAGCGCTTCGGCAATCGGCCGTTCCGCGTCCGCGAAGCCGTCGATGCCGGGATCCCCCGCCACGCGCTCTACCGACTTCGCGACGAGGGGGCGTTGCAGATGCTCTCCCGCGGTGTCATGCAGCCCGTCGACAGCGACCCGGCGATCAACACCGAGTTCGCCGCCCTCGCCGCACGCGTTCCGAAGGGAACGATTTGCCTGAACTCCGGACTGTCGTACTGGGACCTGTCCGACGAGCTGCCAGCAACCATCCACCTTGCCGTCCCGCGCGGCGCGCACTGGCCAAAGATCGACACCCCCGCAACGACACTGCACCGCTTCGCGGCCGAGACCTTCGAGCTGGAGCGGCTCGAGCGGGCCACAGACGCCGGCGAGCCGTTCTGGATCTACTCCGCCGAGCGCTGCGTCGTCGACGCGATGCGCCTGCAGCATGTCGTCGGGCGCGACCTCGCCCTGTCGGCCCTGGCGCGGTACGCGCGCCGTCGCGGCGCTGATCCGCTTCGTCTCACCGGCCTGGCGCGACGTCTGGGGGGCGAGCGCCGGGTCCGGGAAGCGCTCGAGCCGATCCTCGCGTGAGCGACGAGCACGCCAGGCGCGTCTTTCGCCAGCTGCAGGCGCTCGCGCGCGCCGATTACAGCGGCAACACCGGCGCCCTGCTCGTCGTCTACGGCGTCGAGGGGTTCCTGCGTCGCCTGGCGGCGTCGGAGTACGTGAGCAAGATGACCCTGAAGGGCGGGATGCTCATGGCCGCGATCTCCGCTCGCCGGATGACCAAGGATGCCGACTTCTCCACGAGAGGCGTCGGCAGCGAGGAGGAGCGGCTCGCCGCCGTGGTCGGCGAGATCATCGCGACCGAGCTCGATGTCGACGACGGCCTTCAGTTCGACGCCGACAGCATCCGGACCGAGGTGATGCGCGAGGATGCCGAGTACCAGGGCGTGCGCGTGAAGCTCATCGCCCGACTGGCGACGGCGAGGATGACCACGACGCTGGACTTCTCCTTCGGCGACCCGGACCAGTCAACGGTGATCGAGCTGCCCGAGCTGCTGGGCACGGGCACCATTCGCTTGGCGTCCTACCCACCCGAGATGACGCTGGCCGAGAAGGTCGCCACGATGATGAGCCGCCGCGAGCTCAACACACGCGACCGCGACTTCGCCGACGTCTGGGTTCTCAGCCGAGTGCGCGCCTTCGACGCCGAGCAGCTGCGTTCCGCGATCACGAAC
>DATCCI010000426.1:0-3108 GCA_036511415.1 Acidimicrobiia bacterium | reverse complement strand
GGTCGGTTTCGAAGCCGATGTGTCGTCGACCGTGCCCGTCGGCTCGGGTTTGTCGTCGAGCGCGGCGTTCACCGTCGCGTTCGCGATCGCGGCCGCTCGAACCGGCGGCCTCGCGCTCGACGGACGCGCGCTGGCGCTCGCCGCGCAATTGGCCGAACAACGTGCGACGGGCCTCCCGTGCGGGGTGATGGACCAGATGGCATCGGTGTTCGGGCGCGCCGGCCACGCGCTGTTGCTCGATTGTCGCACGCTCGACGTCCGCGCCGTCCCGATACCGGCCGCGGCGGCGATCGCGGTCGTCCACACGGGCGTCGCCCGGCGGCTCGAGGACAGCGAGTACGCCGGGCGACGAGCGGCATGCGAATCCGCCGCTGTCAACCTTGGAGTGCCAACTCTGCGCGACGCCACACCCGAACAGGTCGCGGGCGATCCGCTCGCGCGTCATGTCGTCTCGGAGAACCAACGCGTCGTCGCGTTCGTCGAGGCGTTGGAGGCCGGCGATCTCGAACTGTGCGGTCGGTTGATGGGCGCGAGCCACGCCTCGTTACGCGACGACTTTCGGGTCTCGACGCCCGAGCTCGACGCGCTCGTCGAGGCCTTCGTGCGCGCGGGCGCGTACGGTGCGCGCCTGACCGGCGCGGGGTTCGGCGGGTGCGTGGTCGGGTTGGTCGCGGCCGGCGCAGTCGACGACGTCGTCGCGCGCGCCGTCGCGCGCTACCGTTCCGACACCGGGCAGACGCCGATACCGCTCGTGGTACGGGCGGTCGACGGAACCGGCCCCGTCCATTGAACGACACCGAGAGAACGACACCGATTGAACGACCCGGAGGGCCCGTGCCGAGCATCTTCAGCCGGATCATCGCGGGCGAGCTGCCCGGCAAGTTCGTGTGGAAGGACGCGCGCGCCGTCGCGTTCCTGTCGATCGCGCCGATGATGCCCGGCCACACCCTCGTCGTGCCGCGCGACGAGGTCGACCACTGGATCGATCTCGATCCCGCGCTCGCGTCGCACCTCTTCGCGGTCGCGCAACAGATCGGCCTGGCCCAGGACCTCGAATGGAAGCCGCGCCGGATCGGCCTGCTGATCGTGGGCGAAGAGGTGCCGCACGCGCATCTACACGTCGTCCCGATCAACCATCCGGAAGAGCTGACATTCGCGCACGCCGACCCGTCTCCGGATTTCGACGCGATCGAAGACGCGGCGGTGCGCTTGCGCGCGCGCCTGCGCGAGCTCGGCCACGTCGAGGTCTCCGACTAGTGCCCCGACGTCGAGCACGCGCCGCACCGGAGATCAGGATCCACCGGTCGGTGACGAAGGCGCTCAGGCTCTTCGACGCCGACCGGTTGCGCTGGCTCGATGAAGCCGGGGCGCTCGGACCTCTCGTTGCCCTGCGAATGGGTCCGGTCAAGACGTGGGTCGTCACCGACCCCGAGGTAGCCCGAACCATGCTCGTCACCGAGAGTGCTTCCTGGACGAGACCTCCCGCGACACTCGCCCCGATACGCGTCGGCGTCGGACGGAACCTGTTCACGCAATCCGACAAGGAATGGGCGAAGGTGCAGCCCTTCGTCGCTCCGGCGTTCCGAAGGAAGGCTCTCGAACCGCGTCTCGCCGACCTCGACGCCTTGATCCAAGACGAAGTCGAGTCGATTCCGCGCGACACCGACACCGACCTCGACCGCGTCATGGGACGGATCGCGCTGAAGCTCGCCGCGTGGATCTTGCTCGGCGAGGAGCTCGAATCGTCCCGGGCGGACGAGATCGCACATCATCAGCGCGCGATCGTGCGTTGGATCGGCGTGCGACTGGGCCAGCTCAGCGGCTTCATCCCGGTGGCGCTCGGCGCGCCCGGACGAGAGATGAAGCGCCACCGCGCGTTCCTGGAAGCCTACGCGGACGACGTCATCGCCCGCGCCGAGGCATCGACACGCGCGCGCGACGACGTGCTCGGCGCGTTGCTCGACGCGCGACCATCCGGCAACGCGCTGACGCCCCACGAGCTGCGCAGCCACGTCCTCGGCCTCTTCCTCGCCGGCAACGAGACCACGGCTGTGGCCCTGTCGTGGGCCCTCGTACACGCCGCCCGCGCACCCGCCGAGTGGGAAAGACTCCGCGACGAGCCGAGCCGCACGGTGCCGTTCCTGACCGAGACGCTGCGGGTCAGCCCCGCGGTGTGGGGAATCCCGCGCACACCGACCAAGGCCGGCATCCACCTCACCGCGGCGCACGTCACCACCCGGGTCCGGCGCGGCCAGTTGGCGACCGTGTACCTGCGGGGCATCAACCGCGACCCGACCACGTGGAACGACCCGTTGCGCTTCGACCCGTCGCGACACGAATCCAGCGCGAAGGAATCCCACCGTGCCCTGCTCCCCTTCGGCCTCGGTCCGCGAGGTTGCATCGGCCAGCACCTGGCGATCGCGGAGATGAGCGCCGTGCTCCCTGCTCTCGCGCGGCACGGGAACGTCGTCATCGACGCGGTCGCGGCCGAGGATCCGGGATTTGCACTCCGCATTCGCGGCGGGCTCAAGGGTCGATTCACGACGAGCCGTCAAGGCTCGGTGACGCCGACCGAAACGGCGAACCGGCAGGACTAACGGTCGTACTGCTCGTCGACGGCACGGGCGAAGGCGCGGTGCACCCGCGTGAGCTCGACCTCACCGGCGTGCTCGGACGGCTTCGAACCGATCCAGCGGAGCTCGCCGATCAACACGAGACCGACGTACGCGAGGAACGCTCCCGCCGCGATCAACAAGACCGCCGATCCCGCACCGGTGACCGCGGCCACCAGCGCGGCCGCGCCCGTGACCAGGAGCACCCAAGTGACGCGGGTCAGCATCCGCCTCGTCCGAGCGCGCGCCGGCTCCAACGGGACGATCACCGCGATCTTGGGCCCGAGCGGCGACCACGGCGTCTGTTCCGGGCGTAACACGATGGCCACGGGGTTCGCGCACGCCTCACCGGTCTTGACCGAGAGCGCGGGCAGGTCGCCTCGCTGCAAGTCGTCGATCCGCACCCGCACGCGCGCCATCAGCCAAGACTCTGCAGGCGCACCGCCGCACCCGGCGTGCGCGTCCCCCACCAGAACAGGTCGCGGCCGTCGACGAA
>DATCCI010000425.1:0-2058 GCA_036511415.1 Acidimicrobiia bacterium | reverse complement strand
AACCCGTTCAAGTTCGTGGAGCTCGCCGCCCTCGAACGCGAAGTCGTCGAAGGTGTCGGCGCGCTGCTGTGCGTACCCGAAGGCGGGGGCGGGACGATGACGTCGGGTGGCACCGAATCGATCCTCATGTCGATGCTCGTCAACCGCGAGCGAGCTCGCGCCCGCGGCGTCGAGCGACCGCAGATCCTCGCACCGGCCTCCGCGCACCCCGCCTACGCGAAGGCCGCGCACTATTTCGGCATGGACATCGTGCGAGTGCCGCTCGACACCGACTTCCGCGCCGACGTAGACGCCGCCGGGAAGCTGATCGGACCGTCGACCGCGGTGGTCATCGCGTCGGCGTTCAACTATCCGTACGGAATCATGGATCCCGTCGAGCAGTTGGGCGCGCTCGCGGCCGAGCACGGCGTCGGTTGCCACGTCGATGCGTGCATCGGCGGGTTCGTGCTGCCGTTCCTCGAACGCCTCGGGCTCGACGTGCCGACGTGGGACTTCCGCGTCGAAGGCGTCACGGAGGTCTCCGCCGACATCCACAAGTACGGGTACTGCCCGAAGGGCGCGTCCGTGATCCTGCACCGCGACCCCGACTGGTTCGCGCACCAGGTGTTCCTCTACGACAACTGGCCGTCGGGCACCTACGGATCGCCGGCCATAGCGGGCGCCCGCCCGGCAGCGCCGATCGCGACCGCGTGGGCGGTGCTCAACTTCCTCGGTGTCGACGGATACACCGAGATCACGCGTGGCCTCATGGAGACCACCGCGAAGGTACGCGCCGGGATCGCGTCAATCGACAGTCTCGAGATCATCGGCGACCCGATCGGGCCCGTGCTTTCGTTTCGATCCGACACGATCGATCTCGACGCGGTCGCCGACGTGATGAGCGACCGGCGCTGGAGCCTCAACCGCAACACCGAGCCTCGCAGTCTGCATCTCATGCTCTCTCCTGCGCACGCACCCGCGGCCGACGAACTCATCTCCGACCTGCGCGACGCGGTCGGCCACCACGGCAAGTCGCGTGGTGTACGGGCCAGATATTCGTGACGCGACAGACCTCCGCTGCGCGCGCAGCTGTCCGCCCGAGACCCGGGATTCTCGACGGTCACTTGTGACTCTGGCGATCTTCGTCACGGGTGAGCATGGTCCGATCTCGATGGTCAAGGAGGCGAGCGCGAGCGCCCGCGCGATCGCGCGACCCGGCGATCGAGGCTCGGCCAGCGGGCTGATCGCCGAGATCGCGGCCGAGGCCGAGACGAAGGAAGCGCGCCACGATATGAAGGAACATCGGGCTCGTCGGTGGACGAAACGTTGCAGCGCGCACTGACGGACCTGCAACCGGCGGCGACTGCCCTCGCAAAGTTGCCTGCTGAGGAGGGCGCGCAGGTCGGTGCCTGGCTCGTCAACATCGCCAAGGCGGTCGCGGGAGCCGCGAAGACCGTGAAGCCCGACGAACAAGCCGCGATCGACAAGATCGCGACACTGTTCACCCCAACGGGGCCTAAGCAACCGAACAACTAATCGACGGCGCACCCTGTCCCAGAACACGCATCCCCGAATCTCGCGTCCGAGGTGCCCCACTTCGCCGGGACGGAGGCGTTCGCGACATGCGATATCGATCCCGGCTGCCAACAACCGCGAGCGTGGCAGCACGGCACTTCGGGGAGCCTCGGGCCGGGGTCCTCGCTGTCCCACGACGAACGCTCGGCTTCGTCAACCGCCTCCCGCGCCTTGGCTGTACGCCGAGCCGGCCCGACCTCACGCCCCGCTGGCGATGCGGCCGCCAGAAGTGCTTGACGCAACCTAATGGTTGCTATAGCGTCGCAACCAGTAAGTTGCGATATCCGCTTCGAGTCAAGGAGACTCCAATGCCCATCAGCACCGATTACCGCACGACCGTCCGAGTTGCCGCCCCGGCCGAGATCATGTTCGACTCCATCACCTCCACCGAGGCGCTTGCCGCATGGTGGAGCCCGGTGACGGGCTCGGGCGTGACCGGTGGCGAGCTGCGGTTTCCGATGGTGGCGGATCAGCCACCTCTTCTCGTTCGCGTCGACGAGGCGA
>DATCCI010000424.1:0-7952 GCA_036511415.1 Acidimicrobiia bacterium | reverse complement strand
CCATGGACTTCGTCGACTCGCCCGCGGAAGCGGCCTTCCGAGCGGAGGTGCGCGCCTGGTTGGGCGAGCACCTGCAAGGCGAGTTCGCCGCGCTCGGGCCGGGCAGCGGGCCGAGCGACGAGACCGGATGGGACGTCCGGGTCGAGTGGGAGAAGTTGCTCGGCGCCGACCGCTGGGTCGGCCTCACGTGGCCGGAGGAGTACGGGGGCCGGGCGGCGAACATTGCCGAGCAGATCATCTTCAACGAGGAGTACACGCGCGCGAGCGCGCCGACGCGCATCTCGTTCTTCGGTGAGGGTCTGTTCGCGCCGACGCTGATCCAGTTCGGCACCGAGGCGCAAAAGCAGCGGTTCCTGCCGAAGATCCGCCAGGTCGAGGAGCTGTGGTGCCAGGGCTTCTCCGAGCCCAACGCGGGCAGCGACCTCGCGAACATCCAGACCCGCGCCACGCTCGACGGCGACGAGTGGGTGATAACCGGCCAGAAGGTGTGGACGACGCTCGCGCACCGCGCCGACTGGTGCTTCGTCGTCTGCCGCACCGACCCCGACTCCACATCGCACCACGGTCTCACCTACCTGCTCTGCCCGATGGATCAACCCGGTATCGAGGTGCGCCCGCTGCGCCAGATGACGGGGAGCTCGGAATTCAACGAGGTGTTCTTCGACGGCGCGCGCACCGCGAAGGAGAACGCGCTCGGACCGGTCGGCGAGGGCTGGAAGGTTGCCATGGCGACCCTCGGCTTCGAACGGGGCACGGCGTTCATGTCGTCACAGCTGGCATTCGAGGGCGAGTACGCCGACTTGCTCGAGACCGCGCACAAGAACGGCGCGGCGGAGCAGCCGGCCCTGCGGGACGAGTTGGCGCAGCGCTACGTCGGCCTGCAGGTGATGAAGTACAACGGTATGCGGATGCTCACCAACCTCGTGAAGCGGGGCGAAGTCGGCCCCGAGGCGAGCATCGGCAAGTTGTACTGGACGACCTGGCACAAGAGCTTCGGTGAGACGGCGATGCGCGTTCTCGGCGCCGACGCGCTTACCGTGCAGCGCGCGCAGGGTCGTGAGTACGAGATCGACCAGCTGCACTACATCTTCATGGCGAGCCGCGCGGAGACCATCTACGCGGGCGCGAGCGAGATCCAACGCAACATCATCGGTGAACGAGTTCTCGGGTTGCCGAGAGAGCCGCGCTGAGGCCCGAGCGGGACACAGAGGGAGCACAGATGAACTTCGCTTTTTCCGAGGAACAAGAAGAGCTGCGGCGCACGGTGCGGCAGTTCCTCGAGGCCAAGTCGCCGGAGACGGAAGTGCGCCGCCTCATGGAGACGACCGAGGGTTACGACCCCTCCGTGTGGAAGCAGATGGGTCAGGAGCTCGGTCTGCAGGGCCTGGCGATCCCGGAGGCGCACGGCGGCCAGGGATTCACGTTCATCGAGCTCGGCATCGTGCTCGAGGAGATGGGCAGGGTGCTGCTGTGTGCGCCCTACTTCGCGTCGGCGGTGCTCGCGGCGAACGCCGTCCTCAACGCCGGTACCGACGCGCAGAAGTCGGCACTGCTCCCCGGCATCGCGAGCGGTGACACGATCGCGGCGCTCGCCTTCACCGAACCGTCCGGCAAGTGGGACGCGGCGGGCATCACCCTCGAGGCGGCCGAGTCCGGCGGGAAGTTCTCGCTCACCGGCGAGAAGATGTTCGTCATCGACGGTCATGTCGCCGACCTGATCGTCGTGGTGGCGCGCACCGCCGGAACGACGGGCACCGACGGCATCTCGTTCTTCACGGTGCGAGGCGACGCCTCGGGCCTGACCCGCACGAGCCTCTCCACCATGGACATGACCCGCAAGCAGGCGAAACTGGAGTTCAACAAGGTCGCGGCCGAGCCGCTCGGCGCGCCGGGCGCGGGGTGGCCGGCGTTCTCGAAGACGCTCGACCAGGCCGCGGTCGCGCTCTCGAACGAGATGATGGGCGGCGCGCAGAAAGTGCTCGAGATGTCGGTCGAGTACGCGAAAGTGCGCGTGCAATTCGGTCGCCCGATCGGCTCGTTCCAGGCCATCAAGCACAAGTGCGCCGACATGCTCCTCGAGGTCGAGTCCGGCAAGTCGGCGGCGTACTACGCGTCGTGGGCCGCGGCCGAGGACAACGACGAGTTGCCGGTCGTCGCCGCGCTCTCCAAGGCGTACTGCTCGGAGGCCTACTTCCACGCCACTGCCGAGAACATCCAGATCCACGGCGGCATCGGCTTCACGTGGGAGCACCCGGCGCACCTGTACTTCAAACGCGCGAAGAGCTCCGAGATCTATCTCGGCGACCCGACGTACCACCGCGAACTGCTTGCCCAACGCATCGGCATCTGAGCGCGACTTCACGGTCGCCGCGTTCAACGCACACTGGGGAGTCGGCCGATTCGGCCGGTTCCACGGCGTTCGTTTCGACGTCGCGCGGGTCGTTCGCGGCTTCGGTGCCGACCTCGTCGTCGTCCCCGAATCCTGGCGCGACGAGAGCGGAGCGGGCGTTCTCGACGCGTTGGGTGATGACGGCTTCACGGTCGACTCGATCGAGCTCATGCGGATGGACCTTCGGCCGCGTACGCGCCACAGTGATCGAGCGGCGGTGCCGCGCGGAGGCGCGTGGGAGCTCGCGGTGTGCTCGCGCTTCCCGGTGCTCGACCGCCGTTTGATCTCGATGGGCCACGTGTGGGGCGACGCAACGGGCATACGTCACGCGCTCGCGATCACCGTCGAGATCGACGGCACTGCCGTCGAGGTCATCGGGTTGCACGTGTCGTCGAAGGTGTGGCGGCTCGCGCCGCTACAGCACCTACTGACACTTCACCGCGGCGTAGTCGAAGGCGGGCCGCAGATCCTGGCCGGCGACTTCAACTTCTGGGGACCGCCGATCGGCGCGGTTCTGCGGGGCTGGCAACGACCCGTCCGGGGCCGCACCTATCCGTCGCGCCGTCCGCACAGTCAGATCGATCACGTGCTCGTGCGAGGCGGTCTCGATCTGCTCGGAGGCGAAGTGCTGGCGCAGACACCGTCGGATCACCGGCCGATCCGCGCCCGGCTGCGACTGCCCGGAGGAGTAACCTGAAACCCATGTCCGCGCCGCCGAGCCGAGTGCCGCGCGCCTCCGGTGAAGCGACCGTCGTCCGGCCCCGCATGACGGCTCGCGAGCGACTCAGCCGCATCATCGTGCGCCGCGAACTGCTCGTCGGGATGGTTCGCAACGAGCTGAAGATCAAGTACAAGAACAGCGTCCTCGGGTTCGCGTGGTCGCTGCTCAATCCACTGCTCTATCTCGTCGTCTTCTACGTCGCGTTCACGATCATCCTCGGCTCGAGCATCCCGTCGTTTCCGATCTGGTTGCTGTCGGGCCTGCTCGTATGGAACCTGTTCTCGACCGGACTGGGCGCCGCGACCGGCTCGGTCGTCGCGAACTCGGGTTTGGTCAAGAAGGTGTCGTTCCCGCGCGAGATCCTGCCGCTCGCCTCGGTCGGCAGCATGCTGGTGCACTTCTTCTTGCAGAGCCTCGTGCTGTTCACGGTGCTCGCGGCTGTGCGTTGGCACGTCGCCTGGGCCTATGTCCCGCTCATTCCGCTCGCGCTCATCGGATTGCTCTTGGTCACCAGCGCGCTGGGCATCTTGCTCTCGGCCGTCAACGTGTACCTGCGCGACACGTCGCACTTCCTCGAGCTCGCGCTCCTCGCGTGGTTCTGGATCACGCCCGTCGTGTACCCGTTCCAACTGGTCGGGATGCGCGGGGGTTGGTCCACGAAGCTGTGGCTGACCAACCCGGTCACACCGATCGTGGTCGTCTTCCAACGCGCGATCTACGCGAAGCTGACGAACCCGCACCCCAAGGGCGGCGGGCCCCCGATACAGCTGCTTCCGCACTGGCCGTACTGGGGTTTCCTCGCGTACCTCGGGTGGTCGTTCGCGTTCGGGCTCGTCACCCTCACACTCGCCGTTCGCGTGTTCGGCCGGTCGGAGGCGAACTTCGCGGAGGAGCTCTAGATGGCGGCCGCGATCGAGGTCCGCAGCGTCTCGAAGCAGTTCAAGCTCTACCACGAGCACTACACGTCGCTGAAGGAGCGGGTCGTCCACTACGGCCGGATCCCGTACGAGCCGTTCATGGCCCTGACGGAGATCGACTTCGACGTCGAGGCGGGCTCGACCGTCGGGATCCTCGGGCACAACGGGTGCGGCAAGTCGACGTTGCTCAAGTGCATCGCCGGCATCCTGCAGCCCACCCGGGGCGAGATCGTCACCCGAGGCCGGGTGGCCGCGCTGCTCGAGCTCGGTGCGGGATTCAACCACGAGCTCACGGGCCGCGAGAACGTCTTCATGAACGCTTCCATCCTCGGTCTGTCGAAGAAGGACACCGAGCTGATCTTCGACGAGATCGTCGCGTTCTCGGAGCTCGACAAGTTCATCGACATGCAGGTGCGGCACTACTCGTCGGGCATGTATGTGCGGCTGGGCTTCGCGGTCGCGGTGAACGTGGAGCCCGACATCCTCTTGGTCGACGAAGTGCTCGCGGTCGGCGACGAGGCCTTCCAGCGCAAGTGCATCGAACGGGTGAAGAAGTTCCAGCAAGAGGGGCGGACGATCCTGTTCGTCACCCACGCCGCGGATCTCGTGCGGCGCATATGCGACCGGGCGGTCGTGCTCGACCACGGGAAGATGGTGATCGACGCCCAGCCCGGAGAAGCGGTGCGGGTGTTCCGCGAGTCGCTCCACGGCGGCGAGCTGAACGAGTCCGATGAGCCGGAGGAGGCGGACGCGCTCCCGGAGGCCGAGGCCTCGAGGCCCGAGGGCACGCACCGGGTACGCATCACCAACGTTGCGATCGACCATCCGGGCCTGCGGCTGAACCGTAACTGGTTGCTCCCCGACGAGGCGATGACCATACGCGTCGCCTACCACGCGAACGAGCGCACCGACGACCTGCTCTTCGGCATCGCGATCCACGACGAGAACGGCAATCACCTCTTCGGGACGAACACGGGCGTCCTCGGGCTCGACGTCCCCGCGGCCGACGGCGACGGCGAGATGTCGTTCGAATTCCATCGGGTGCCGTTGCTCGACGGTACGTACCTGGTCACGCTCGCGATCCAGTCGAGCGACGAAGGGACCGTGTACGACTGGCGAGAGCAACAGGCGAGCTTCGAGGTCATGAATCCGTCGCGTACGAGCGGGCTCGTGTCGTTCCCGATCGACGTGCACTTCGGTCTGTCCGGCGTCGATCGGCCCGGTATCGATCTGCCTGGTATGGATCTCGTGGAGGGCACCGGGGCGTGAACGTGCGCGGCACGCTCGTCGGGCCGCTTCGGCGTGCGTTGCACGAAGGCGCGGCGCGTTGGCCCTGGTTTCGGCGCATGGTCGAGATCGGCGCCCGCGAGCTCGAGCGGGCACTGCACGACGAGTTGTACACCGAGGGCTATTTCGGCGAGACGGGTGGCTCCGTCGTCGCGCTCGACATCGGAACGGCCGAGTACACGCGGACCGCCACTCACGCCGACGAGGGCGCGTACCTCGTGTGGCGGTTTCTCCCGGTGCGGCGCACGCTCGACATCGGCTGCGCGTTCGGCTTCTTCGTGGAGGCCGAACGCGAGCTCGGTCTCGACGCGCGCGGGGTCGACGTGAGCCAGTACGCGCTCGACCATGCCGCGTTCGGGGCACGAGGGCACGTGCGGTACGGCAACTTGCTGCACCGTCTGCCGTACGGCCGCGGCGCGTTCGAGGGGGTTTCGCTCTTCGAGACCCTCGAGCACCTCCCGCCCGAGGTCGTCCCGCGCGCGTTGCGGGAGGTCCGCCGGATGACGACGAAGTACGTGATCGCGACGATTCCTTCGTTCGGACCGAACCCGAACGGTCCGGGTGGTTGGTTCGACGTCAAGGTGCGGCCGGAGCGACTCGACCACTACCGGTCGCTCGGTGAGGCGTACGACGGCCCGGTCGCGTACGACGATCTCTACCGCGATGCCGACGGCGCGCCGATCGAGGGCCATCTCAGCATCGCATCGTTCGCGTGGTGGACCCGCCAGTTCGAGGCCGCGGGATTCGTGCGCGACGGCGCGCGGGAGCGGCGCATCCATCCGCATCTCGCGCGGCTCGGGCTCACGAAGTACTGGAACCTCTATGTGTTCCGGGTGCCCGGTGCCTCCGGCCCCGACGGTGAGCAGCGCTCCGCCGCGGAGATCGCCGATGTCGAGAAGCGATTCGGCTTCGACGAACGGGTCGCCGACCCCGAGGATCTCGCTCGGGTGCAGGGGGAACTCGGTTCGGCGACTTCGGGAACATGAACCCGCTCGGCCGGCTGCTTCCGCGGCGCGCGCAGGACGCGCTGCACGTGTGGCGGGTGCGAGCGCGTGACCGGCTGTTGTTCGGCGGCGACTGGGACATCCGTAACGCGATGCCGGAGCGATTCGTCCGGTCGGCGTTCCAGATCATCTTGCGACGCGATCCCGACCCGCACGGATTGCAGAATTACGTGACCGTCCTCGAGGAGCGGAAGCTGACGACCGACGGTGTGCTCGACGAGCTTCTCAGTTCGATGGAGCTCCGCGTCGGAGTTCCGTACCAGAACATATTGCGGTCGCTGCACCAGTCGCGTTGCGACTTCGTGCGCATGCTGCCGCGCGCGCGGCGGATCCTCGATCTCGGGGGAACCGACCAGGCGGGCGATGCCGGCGCGCTCGTGTCGATGGGCTACCCGTATCGCTTCGAGCTCCTCACGATCGTCGACCTGCCCGGTGGCGAACGGCACGAGCTCTACGGCTATCTCGCGTCGTCGGAGACCGTGGAATCGCGCTGCGGTCCGGTGCAGTACCGGTATCACTCGATGGTCGACCTGTCGCCGTATCCCGACGCTTCCTTCGACCTCGTCTTCAGCGGTCAGACGATCGAGCACATCACCGAGGACGAGGCCATGAAGATGCTCGCCGAGATCCGGCGCGTGCTCGTGCCCGGCGGCTGGTTCTGTCTCGATACGCCGAACCGGCGAGTCACGGCGTTGCAGTTGGGCGCCGACGTGCTCTCGAACCCCGACCACAAGCTGGAGTACACGCACGAGCACCTCTCGGCGTTGCTGCGCGACGCGGGTTTCGACGTCGTCGATGCGCTCGGGCTGAGCCTGGCCGACGAGTCGCTTGCCCGGGCCGAGTTCGACCTCGCCGAGGTCGCGGCCAAGCACGGCGTGTACGCGGAGATCGCCGACTGTTACTTCCTGGCGTACATGTGCCGCACTCCCGCGCCCTGACCCCGCGTCGCGACGAATCGCCGACTACGGGGCCGGGGCGCGTCGGGATCGCTTGACCACGAGCCCGAACGAGGTGTGCGTGCAACCGAGGGTCTGGGTTCGGATGTGCGTGTCCGTGAACGGAGGGTTGTCGACGTGAAGGTCCTCGGGCTCGTTGCCGACCCGGAAGGTGATGCTCATCTGATGACCCCGTTTGCGCATCGCGTACACCAACTCCTCGAGCTGTGGACGTTGGTACAGGACCGTCAGGCCGTCTGACAACGTTGGGCCGAACGGGTCGACGTTGTACTCGGTCGTATGCACGCCGACTCCGCCGGGTTTCAGGCACGAGAGCTGGCGCTCGAAGAACTCGAGTCCGGCATCGAGCGAGCCGAGGTGCTCCATCGCGCACGACGACCAGACGAAGTCGAACGATCGGAGGTCGTCGGGGATCTCCCGCATGTCGACCGGGCGAAAAGACGCCCGGTCCCTGAACGCGTCGTCGTCGCAGAGTCCGCCCGCGTTGAGATCGGCCAACTGGTCGGCGTGCTCGCCCGACTCACGCCACTCCTCGGCCCGAGGGGAGTTCGCGGGGAGGTCCGTTGCCAGGATGCTGGCGGACTTGCTCGCGGCGTACGCCGCGATGGGTTCGTTCCCGACCCCGAAGCCGAGGCCCCGCCGTCCGGGCTGCAACATTCCGTGGTCCTCGAGGACCTG
>DATCCI010000423.1:0-7827 GCA_036511415.1 Acidimicrobiia bacterium | reverse complement strand
CGAGCGTCCCCCCCGACTTCGCGTTCAGGAACTCGAAGATGTAGGGCTCCACTCGGAGCGCGATGCCGTGCTTCGCCGCGCCGCTGGCGACGATCTTCTGCGAGTACTGCTTGACCTGGTCGAGCGTCTGCGGGGGCTTGTTCGGGTCGAGGCCGGCCTTGACGAATGCGGTCTTGTTGTACCAGAGGACCGGGTTCGAGAGGCTCCACGGCATGCCGTAGAGCACGTTCTTGAAGGAGAAGTACGCCGTCGCCCGCGGCAGCAGTTTGGCCAGCGAGTAGTGATCGGCGTCGACGCAGGCTTGGACCGGCATCACGCTCTGGCTGTCGATCATGCGCTGGACCGTCGTGTCCTCGGGGTGGAAGAGGTCGGGCAGGGCCTTGGTCGACAAGCCGGAGAGGTACTTGGTCAGCAGGTCTTGATAGTTCGCGAACTGCACGAGCGTGACGTGAACGTCGTGTTGCGATGTGTTGAACGAGGCGGTCTCCTTGACGAGCCAGTCGGCATTGGCGCGCGACATCTCGTGCCAGAACTTCACCTCGATCGGCTTGGTCGCCTTCGCAAACGCGTCGAGTCCGCACTGGGCGGGATCCACACCGCCGGCACCCCTCGCGCCGGTCTGTGTGCGTTTGGTAGTCGACGTGCCACCGGCACATGCGGCAACCGTCAGCGCGCCCGCCAGAGCAATCGTCAGGATCGATCGTGTTCTGGTCATGCTCGGACGGTACGACCCGCGCCCCGCCGCCGGGCAGGGCCCGAACGACCCGACGGTAGGGCCGTTCGACTCATCTGCGTCGACACGGCGGCTAACCGACACGGCTGTTGTACTCCTCGATCGCGGCATTTGCCTCCGCGGCTGCACTCGCCACCGCCTGTTCGGGTGTGATCTTCCCGTCGAGCATGCGCACGAGCCCGTCGACGACCGCGCCCCGCACGCCCTCGTTGGTAGAGCCGTAGGCGCCGATGACAGGTCCGGCCGTCGCCGCGTTCACGGGACCCGCGAGGAGCTGGTCGTAGGCGACCTTGTATTCGGGTTGTCGCGCGTACTGCTCCGCGAGCGGCGACATCGTCGCCGCCGATTTCGACACCGGGACGTACCCCGTCGCCGCGGCCCACGCCGACTGCGTCGCGGGTTCGGCGAGGAACTTCGCGAATTCGTACGCGGCGGCCTGTTTCGCGGGCGCCGACTTGTTCACGATGTAATTCGCCGCGCCGCCGACGAGCACGCTCCCGTTGGGGCTCGTCGGTCCCGGCATCGGTCCCACGCCGAGCTGCACGTTCTTGTACTGCCCCGCGGCGAACAGCTGCGAGATGGTGCCGAGCGCCGCCGAAGTGTCGATGGTCATCGCGGCCTGGCCGTTGCCGACGGCGAGGTAGTGGTTGATATCGCTGGTTCCCGTACTCAACGCCAGCTTCGACCTCACCATGTCGTAGAACCAACGAAACACGGAGACGCCGTTCGCGTCGTCGAACGTCACCTTGGTCGCGCGGGCCTTCCGGCCGTTGTCGTTGTTCACGAACGTGTCGCCGGCCTTGGCGAGCCAGTGCTCGACGGGCCAGGAGTCGGTCTTGAGCGCGATGCCGAACTGCGCGGCGCCGCTCTGCACGATCTTGCGCGCATCGGCTTGGACTTCGGCGAAGGTGATCGGCGGCTTGTCGGGATCGAGCCCGGCGCGTCGGAACGCGGTCTTGTTGTAGTAGAGGACGGGGTTGGAGTCGTTGAACGGCATCGGGTACAAGATGCCGTTCACGCTGTAGTACGCGACGACGCGCGGGATCACGTCGGCCGTGGTCGCGCCGTCGGCCCGCAGACACGATGCGGCCGGGAGGACCGCCTGTGAGTCGATCATCGCCTGCAGGCTCGCGTCTTCTCCCTGCATGAGATCCGGCAGTGCGCCGGTCGACAGCCCGGCCTTGAACCGGGTGAAGTTATCGGTGTAGCTGGCCGACGCCGAGAGCGTCACGTGCACGTCGTGCTGTTGTGCGTTGAACTCGGCGGTGAGCTTCTTCACCTCGTCCTCGTTCGCACGGGTCAGCGCGTGCCAGTACATGATGTCGACCGGCTTCTTGGCGTCGCGCAACGCGGCGAGCGGGCATGCGGGCAGCGATGGCTTGGCGGACGCCGTGCTGCCCTGCCCCTTGCTCGTAGACCCACCGCCACCGCAACTCGCGAGCGCGATCGCCAGTGCTCCCGCCACCGTCATGTATCGAAGGCTTCGCCGCATCATGTCGATCTCCCGTCAACCCTTCACGGCGCCGGCGGTGAGACCGCGCACCAGTTGCTTTTGGAACACGAGCAGCAGGATCAGCAGCGGCACCGCCGCGAGCACCGTCCCCGCGAACGTCACATTGATCTGGTCGAGGCTCACGCGGCTCAGCTGGCGCAGCCCGACCTGTACCGTCCGATAGTGATCCGTCACGACGAGCGGCCAGAGGTACTGATTCCACGCGTCGAAGAACGAGAACAGCGCGAGCGCAGCGATCGTCGGTCGTGCGAGCGGCACCGCGACCCGCCACATGAAGCGCAGGTGCCCGTAGCCGTCGAGCTCGGCCGCGTCGCGGAGGTCGCGGGGCAGCGACAGGAACGCCTGGCGGACGAGGAAGGCGCCGAAGCCCGTCGCCAGGAAGGGAACGACGAGCGCGCCGTACGTGTCCAGACCGAGAAAGTGCCCGACGAGCGGGAGGTGTCCCATGCTCACGACGGTCTGGAGATTGGTGAAGAAGACGACCTCGAAGGGCACCATCATCGTCGCGAGGAACACGACGAAGATCGTTCGCTTGAGTGGGAAGCTCAAGAACGCGAACGCGTAGGCCGCGCAGATCGACGTCACGAGCTGGCCGGCAACGATGAAGAACGTCACGACGAAACTGTTGAAGAGGTACGACGACACGTGGCCCTGCGTCCAGGCCTGCGAATAGCCGCTCGCCATCGGATTGGTCGGAAAGAGCGTCGGTGGACGCGCCGCGATCTTGTCGGCCGGCAAGAGCGAGTTGACGACGGTGATATAGATCGGGAACAGTACGATTAGCGAGAGCACGCCGAGCAGCACGTAGCGATTAATCGCCCGCGCACGATGAGCGACCAATGGGCGCGCCCGCCAGCCGACGACCGCCAAGCCGATCGACGCCACGAACAGCGCGGCGACGACAACGAGGAAGTGCGCGAATCCGGGCGCGAGCGCGCCAATCAACTGGACGTGATCAGCGCTCATAGCTGACCCTCCGCTCGAGGAGGCGGAGTTGCACGAGCGTCAGCACCATCGTGATCGCGAAAAGCGCGATCGCGAGCACCGCGGCCTTGCCGTCGTTGTTCTCCTGGAACACGGTCCGGTAGATCGCGTACACGAGGACGTTCGTATGGTTCTGTGGGCCGCCCTGGGTGAGCAGGTCGATCTGGCCGAACGAGTGGAACGCGAGGATCGACCCGACGATGGTCGCGAAGAACAGCGTCGGCGACAGCATCGGCAGGGTCACGTTGCGAAAGCGGGACCATGTTCCCGCGCCGTCGACGCGCGCGGCTTCGAGCAACTCGTCCGGGACCGCTTGCAAGCCGGCCGACATGATGATGAACGAAAGACCGAGGTTCTGCCAGATCGTCACGCCGGCGACGGCGACGAGCGCCCACTTCGGGTCGTCGAGGGGTGACGGACTGCTGTGACGTCCGAGCCAGTAATTCAGCAGACCGATCTGAGGGTTCAAGAGCGTCAACGAGATCAGCGAAGCGACGGCGACCGAGGTCACGACGGTCGACGAGAAGATCGTCCGGAAGATCGCGATGCCCCGGAGCTGTTGATGCGCGAGCACGGCCAGAACAAGACCGAGCACGATGCCGATCGGCACGGTGAACGCCACGAATTCCACCGTCACTTTGAGGCTGTTCGTGAACAGTTGCGATGACAGCACGTTGCGGTACTGCGACAGACCTACCCACGACCGTGGCAGGTTCGGGAAAGGCGGTGTGCGATAGAGGCCGAGCCAGAAGTTCTTGACGAACGGATAGAAGATGAACGTCCCGAACACGAGCAACGACGGCAGCACGAGCGCGTATCCGAGCAGCATGTCCCGCGTCCGGCGGCTCAATCGACGCCGACGCCGGCGCGGTGGAGTCGCGACGGCGGTCATGTCGCGCTGATCCGATCGCCGCTGTGCGCGTCGAACGCGTGGAGGTACTCGGGCTCGGTCGTCAGGTGCACGGGCTCGCCGACTGCGGGCCGGGGCGCGTCGATGTCCTGACGGGTGATCACCAGCGTTCCGTCGTCGAGTCGGCAGGCGATGTTCCGCTCGTGACCGAGCGACTCGACGACGGTGACGGTTGCCGGCACGAATCCGTCGTCGGCGAGGAGGAGATGCTCCGGTCGCACGCCGACGGCGACCTCGTCGAGACCAACGGTGGCGATCGCGTGCGCGAGCGGTTCGGGAATCGGCACGCGCGCGCCGGGAAGGCTGACGGCGAGCCCCTCGCCCTCCTTCACGACGCGTGCGCGAATGATGTTCATCGGTGGGGTCCCGATGAACCCTGCGACGAAGAGGTTCGCCGGCCGCTCGTACACCTCTTGCGGCGGCCCGACCTGCCGGAGCGCGCCATCGGCGATGATCGCGATGCGATGTCCCATGGTCATCGCCTCGACCTGATCGTGCGTCACGTAGACGACTGTGGTCGTCAATCGCTCCTGCAGCTCGATCAGATCCGCGCGCGTCTGCACGCGTAGCTTCGCGTCGAGGTTCGAGAGCGGCTCGTCCATCAGGAACGCCTGCGGGCGCCGCACGATCGCGCGGGCCAACGCGACGCGCTGCCGCTGGCCGCCGGAGAGCTGCGCCGGCTTGCGCTCGAGAAGCTCGCCGAGGCCGAGGCTCTCCGCCGCTTCCCTGACGAGCCGTTCCCGCTCGTCGTGCGGCACCTTGCGACTCTTCAGGGGAAACTCGATGTTGCGCCGTACCGTCATGTGCGGATACAGCGCGTACGTCTGGAACACCATTGCGACGTCGCGGTCGCGGGCCTCGACGTCGTTCACGATTTCCTCACCGATGGAGATGGTTCCCTCGGTCGGTTCCTCGAGACCCGCGATCATGCGCAACGCCGTGGACTTCCCGCAGCCCGACGGGCCGAGAAGTACGAGGAACTCGTGGTCGGCGATCTCGAGTGTGAGATCGCGCACCGCGACGGTCTTGCCGAACTGCTTCGTTACGTGATCGAACGTGACTCCCGCCATCCCTTCGAGTCTCGGGTGCGGCCGAACGCCGGCGTACCGCCGGTGTGCCCAGAAGCTGGGGGCCAAAGGTCACGGATTCGGCTCCGTGGCGCCGCGCGCCTGGGTCCCGGGCTGGTACCTCGGTATTCCGGCCTGCTCGGGAAGCAACGCCGATCGCGCTGGACGCCATCGGCCTGGTTCGGGACGCGGGCCCGGGCGGCGACGACCCGCGTATGTTCGTGAACGGGGACCAGTCGTGGTCACCCACGCGCACGATGCGCGTTACTCAAACCCGTGCACGCTCAGCAGGCGAGACGAGGTGGCGGCGCGAGCGCCATCGCGAACGCCCCGGTGCCGGCGACACGAGATACCCGCACTTCGCTTCCCATCGATGCGATCGGGGTCGCCCCGCGGCGCTGGTTCTGTTGTTCGTTTCGTGGTGCTATTCGAGTGCTGCGGGGTCGACTCCCGTCCCACCGGCTGCGGTGCTGGAGTAGGCCGCGAGCGCGAAGCGCAGCACATCGACGGCCTCGTCGGCGCTCCACAACAGCGGGCCTTCGCCGGTGCGGAGCCAGCGCAGCCAGTGGCGTCCGGAGTCGCGGAAGCTGCTGGCCCAATCGTCGTCGAGTGCGTGGTAGGAGCGCATTTCGCCGTCGACGTAGATCTCCAGGCTGGGCTGTTGGATGCCGCGGCCGGTGCAGCGGTTCACGCGGGCATAGCCGCGACGGCCGGTGACCTCCCATCGTTCGTCGTTGGTGTAGTAATCGGAGCGGAGGTACATGTCGATCGCGAGGGTGATGTCCCACACGCCCCGGATTCCGTTGTCGTGTTCCCACACGATGGTGGTCGGCGCGTCGATGTCGAAGCCGGGTCCGAGTTCCGTCCGACCGATCCAAGCGCGGACTTCTTTGACCGGGCCGAAGAGCCACAGTGCGGTCGCGAGTTTGTGCCAGCCGTCGTCGAACACGAGGATCCCGCGGCCACGTTGCATCTGCTGGGCCTGCCAGCGGTAGCTACTCGCGGGGACGTCCCAGCCGCCGCGGCCGGTTCCAACCATCTTCATGTGGTAGCCGCTCACCTCGCCGAGCTCGCCCGACTCGACCGTCTCCTTGAGTTTCCGTAACGGCTCGTAGAAGAGGTAGTTCTCCATCACGCGCAGCAGACGGCTATTCGCTTCGGCGGCGTCCAGCATCCGTTGGGCGCCGGCGAGATCGTTGCACATCGGCTTCTGCAGATTGACGTGCCAGCCGTAGCCGAGGAGCTCGACAACTCCCTCGGCATGCAACGGGATCGGCAACAACGCTTCGACGGCGTCGACCTCGAGACCGCTCGCCGCAAGCTCAGCCGCCGACGCAAACGTTCGGGCCTCGGGCCAGTCGCCGTGGCGCTGCTCCCGACGCTCCTCACTCGGATCGACGAGCGCAATTACTTCCACATCTGGATTATTCACATACGCGCGCACGTTCAAGTCGTAGATGCGCCCAAGTCCCACGAACGCCGCACGTACGGGCCGGTTGTACGGAGTGAAGCTCATTCGGCGCATTCTTCCCGCGACAACTCGATCGTGCGATTTAGACGGTCAGCCTCCCCAGCAGCGTCTCACCGAGCCGGCGAACAAGGATACGGGCGCGCGAGATCCGAGCATCGGGGGGGCCTTTGGACTCTGGTGGATCGGTGCGTGTGGACGCAGGGTGGGCGAGATGCGTCGTCGAGGCTGTCCGGAGGTGGCCGCGGAATGGGTGGGAGTGCAATCGTCGTCGAAGGTCTGACGCACGCCTAGACCGACGCGAGCCTGGGAGCTCGCGACCTGGCGATCGACCGGTATGGTCCATCTGCCGATCGGCGCCCGGTTCTACGCCAATCGCCGATACAAGGCCGCACAGACCCTCGCCCAGCACGAACAAGTCGACCTTCAAACCGTACGCGGTATCGACGAGATTGAACGAAGAGTGTGCGTCGATAGCGGCACGAGCAGCATCGATTGGGACGTAGAACTCGGCGGTCGCGCGTTCGAGCAGTGCCGCGCCGGCTTCGTTCTCCAGCTTGATCGCGATATCTACATCGACGGTTGATCGGGGTTCTCCGACGAGCGAGCTCGCCATGGACCCGCCGAGTGCGTAGGCGATGCCGAGCGCATCGAGCATCTCGGCGACCTGCGCGACGAGTTCGAGTGGACCCTTGGTCATCCGCGAGGAAGGAGACCGGCGTCGGCAGCGTCGGCGAGCGCAGCGCCGTAGCGCCGGAGCGCGAGTTCGTAGCAGATTTCAATCTCGGAGTAGGCGGGATAGCGAGCCGCGATGCCGGCACGCGCAAGTTGCTCGACATCGAGGCAGAGCTGCTGCGTCAGTTCAGCTCGTTCGCCGACACTCATCGCGCTCCACCGCGCGGTAAGGATCGCGAATGCCGTTCGATCGGTATCGGCCGGAACCGCGGAGCGCGCCACCTGGTCAGGCTAACTCCGAGATGAGACCATCAAGCAACCGCTTCGTTCCGCTACTTCGGGTTCGCCCGATGTCCACGGCAGCGCTCCCTACGTCGCGTTGGACAGGCTCGCCTTCAGCCGAGCTTGGTACGGGTGACGGCGACCACGGCTCGCCAACCGAATCGGACGTCCAAACATAGTGATGAGGAACGGGTC
>DATCCI010000422.1:0-4600 GCA_036511415.1 Acidimicrobiia bacterium | reverse complement strand
CCGGAGGTGACCGTCGGGGCCGCGCTCGACGTCGCGACCGTGGGCGAGGACGTCGCCGACGTTCCCGCGGTGCTCGTCGAGCCCGCGCTCGACGCCGCGACTGTGGGCGAGGTCGTCGTCGAGGTCGACTTCGACGACGTGGAGGACGACTTCGACGACGTGGAGGAAGAGGTGGCGGCGCTCGAAGTGCCGGCGTTCGAAGTGGTGGCCGCCGCTTGTTTCGCCGTGGTGGCGGCGGCGCTCGCGGTGGTGCCGACGTGGGCGGCGAGGCCCGCGAACAGGCCTGTGCCGGTCAGCGCGCCCGCGAGCGACCAACGGGTCAGGTGTTTGATCCGCCGCAGTCCGGCGTCACGGTCTTTGCGGCTTCTCGCGTTCCGGCTTCTGGGGTTGGCAGCGTGGCTGTTCATGGCGACGATCGTCGATCATGGGCCTAAGTACTGGCTAGGGAGTCGGTAAGGATTGGGACAATGCTGATCCAGGCCCGATTCGCCGATCCGATCGCGAGCGGCGCGGTCACGCTGACGTTCCGGCGGTGGAAGCGTCCTCAAGTGGTTGCCGGCAGCACGTACCGGACTGCGGCCGGGCGCGTCGTGGTCGACGCGGTGGACGTGGTCGATCCGGACCGCATCTCCGACGCCGACGCGAAGCGAGCCGGATTCGCGTCACGCTCCGAGCTACTGGCCGGGCTGCGCGGAACGAGCGAGCTTCCCACCTATCGCATCCGGTTCCGTCCCGCCGACGGCCCCGATCCGCGTTCAGTACTCGCCGCGACCGTCACCCTTTCGAACGACGACGTCGCCGAGATCCGGCTCCGGCTCGCACGCCTCGATCGCGCGAGCTCGCACGGGAGCTGGACGGCCGAGGTGCTCCGGACCATCGCGGCTCGACCCGGAGTGCGAGCGGCCGATCTCGCGGCCTCTTTCGGTCGCGAGACGCAAGCCTTCAAGGTCGACGTGCGCAAGCTGAAGAATCTCGGGCTCACCTCGAGCCTCGAGGTCGGCTATCGCCTATCACCGCGCGGTGAGGCGTATCTCGCGACGGCTCACGCGTCGTAGACGAGGATCTCGCCGCTGTAGCACGCCACCCAGACTCGATGCTGCGTCGGTTCGTAAGCGATGCCGATCGGATGATCCGGAACCGGGAAGGTGTGCACCACGCTGAGGTCGGACGCCTTCAGCACCGACACCGAGTTCGAGGCGTAGTTGACGACGTAGAGCGCGCGGCCGTCGGACGAGATCGCCATGCTGCGCGGTTGGGTGCCGGTCTCGGTGCGCGCGACCACCTGCCCGGTCGCGGTGTCGACCGCGACCACGCGGTTGTCACCGTTGAGGGTGACGAACAGGCGCCGACCGTCGTTCGAGAGCACGAGGTGGCGGGGCGAGTTGCCGACCCCGCGGAAGTACGAGAGCGCGAACGTCTGCAGGTCGATGCGCGCGACGTCGAACGAGCCCATCACCGCGACGTACGCGATGTGGGCCGGACCGTCGATTGCGATGCCGCGCGGATAGGTGCCCAGGTGGATGCGCTTCACCTCGCGCAGCGTGTTGTAGTCGAGGACGCTGAGGTCGTAGCTGCACCAGTTGCTGACGAGCACGTACTTGTCGTCGGGGGTGACGGCGACGTACTTGGGGACCATCCCGACCTGGCCCACTGCGTCGATGGCGAGCGTCTTGAGGCTCACCCGGTACACGTAGCTCGGACTCAGGCCGCCGGGACCGCTGCAGTCGTCGGATCCCTCGGGGCCGAAGTTCGCGCCGTACATCGAGTAGTTCGTCGCGAACATGTACCGGTGCACGTGATCGACCGCAGCCTCCACGGGCGCGCCGCGGGAAACGCCCGGGTGGCCCGCGATCCCGAACTGCGCGAGATCGACGCGGTCGGGAATCGTCTTCACGAGCGCGCCGCCCGAGTCGTACACCGTCATCGTGTGCCGGTACATCATGTTCTGCGCGAACACGAGGCCCGTGCCGGTCGCCGTCACCGACTTGGGCGAGATCGCGCCGTTGACGGTGGCGACGCGCGTGAGCACGAAGTCGTCGGCCGGGTTGTGTGCCACCGTCGTCGTCGTGGTCGCAAGAGTGGTCGTGGAGGTCGCGACGGTCGATCGCGTGGTGGTCGTCGACCTCGACGCACTGGGTTCGATGTGCACCACCGCGTGCGTCGAGTGCGCGGTGCCGGAAGAGTCGCGTCTCGCGACGGCGACCGCCGCACCTGCACCCAGGGCGACGACGAGCGCGATGCCCGCGCGGAGCCGGGTCCGATGCACGGCAGAGAGTATTGCCGCTGGCCGTCGGATTGACGCGCCGCCGCCGCGCCGCGAGGCTGCAAGTGCAACCCGCGTAGCGGTCGGACCGAACGAGGAGCCCGGAAATGGACGTGCGATCGATCGTCGATGTCGAACCGGAGGTCGAGCACAACGGGACCGTGCCGGTCTGGTACCTGGTGCACCCCCGGGAGATGAAGGCTCTGACCGAGGGTGGTCACCTCGAGCTGGTCAACGAGTTCGAGGTCGCGAACGGCGGTTTCGTGTTCCCGCACTCTCACCCGACCCACGAGTTCTATTTCGTGATGTCCGGGAGAGGCGTGATGACGATCGACGGCGAGGACCGCGATGTCACGCCCGGCGATCTCGTGTACATCCCTCCGGACACGATCCACAGCTTGCGCCCGACCGGTGGTGGCGCGATCCATTGCTTCTGCTTCGCGGTCGCGGTGAAGGGCGCGCCGGAGATCGACTACACGTCACACTGAGGCCGCGGCACTGTGGGCGACGTCAGCTCGGGCAGGGAGTTCCCGCGAGCGACTGCGTGAGTGTGACCGTGCCCAACGGCAGGCCGTGCAGTCGCGTCCACCCGTCGTCGGTCGACGCCGCGCAGCCGCCGGGATGTACCGCCCAGTGGCTGGTGGCGCGTATGCGTACGACGAGGTCGTCGGTACCCGAGACCGTGAGCGTCACTCGATCCGGAGACATCGACTGCAGCGTGGCCGGCCCGTCGACGAGGCCGGCGAAGTCGTCGACCTGCCAGACGCGCCAGTGCGCGTCGTGCCAGACCGGCTGGAGGTACGGGAGTCCGCTCGAGATCAGGGCGCGCTCCGCGACCGAGGAATCGTCGAGCCGCGCGTCGGGCAACGCGACGAACTTCACGCCGTTGGCGTGTAGCCAGCTGTGGTAGCTCGTGCCGGTGAGCGGATCCGAATAGAAGATGGGGTTGTAGGCGATGTCGAGCTGACGCTCCCAGCCACGCGCGAGCAGCACGTGTGGCGCGGCGTAGGCCGCCTCCCAGTGCCGATAGGTCGAGGGAATCTCGACGCGTCCGAGCGCGCCGCCCTGGTCTCCCAAGTACGCGAGGAGCGGCCGGTAGTACGCGACGCGCGTCGAGGGGTCGGTGTTCGCGAAGGCGATGCCGTCGACGGCGGGGAACCATTGCCAGACGAGCAGCGGGATCGCGACGACGGCGAGCACCAACCGCCGCCGGGGCAGGAGCGCGCATGCGAGGAGCGGGCCCGCGACGTACTGGCCCAGCCGGCTGACGTTGCCGCCGAGCGCGGTCGGCAAGATGAACGACCCGATCGCGACGACGGCAAAACACGCCGTTCCCCATCTGGCCGCGGCGTGGCGCCGCAGCGCGATCGCCACGACGAGGCAGAGGCTCAAGTCCCAGACGAGCGCCCACGGCTCGTACGGCTCGGAACCAGCAGTAGGGAACAGGAGTGCCACGGTGGCTATCGGCGCGAGCGCACCGAGCAGGAGCGCGAGGGCTTGCGTGCGTTGCGTCCGTTGGGAAATGGCCCACGCCACGGCGACGATCGCGAGGAAACATCCGGCGAGCGGGCTCGCGAGGGAGCACAAAACCGCGCCGCCGACCGCGAGGACCGGCTTGCGATGCTGCAGCGCGTAGATCGCCCCGAGCGCGAGCGCGACGCCGAACGCGTAGGTGGTGCGACCGACGATGAGATTGATGACGGTGCCCAACGCGAACCAGAGGCTGCCGAGCCACGCGACCGGTCCGAATGCGAACCGGAGCACGCGTTCGAAGACGAGCGCCGACGCGATGCCGCTGATCGCGCCGAGCGCGATCGGCCCGATCGGCGCGCTGATCGCGGGTGCGATCACGCTGTAGCCGAGCAGCGCGTGGCCGCCGAACCATTGACTGTTCCAGAGCACGAACCCGTCTCGGCGGAACAACTCGGCGCGAAAGATCTGCGCGGGGAGATCCGACCCTCGCCACCCGAGTGTGATCGCGAGGAGCGCGAGCACGCCCGCTACAGAGACGGCCGCGGCGACGGTCGGCAGGCCCTCGACGCGGGGCGCTCGGCGCGAGCGGGTCGAAACCGCGAAGGCGCCGCTCACCACGCACCTTCCGCGCGGGCGACGACTCGGGATTGGGCAACGACTCGGCTGCGCACTCCGCGTCGACGGTAATCCTGATGGTCCGCCGCGGGCCGAAACCACCCTCGTGACCCGGCGCCGCCCGCCTCGGCCGCGGGCGGAGCTGTAGTCAGATTCTGTTCAGAAGTCCTCCAGGACGGCCCCGGCAGGCGATCCCGCGTCACAACATCCCCATGGCGCTCATGGGCGTGATCATCTTGCTCTTCGGCT
>DATCCI010000421.1:0-3551 GCA_036511415.1 Acidimicrobiia bacterium | reverse complement strand
ACGCGGGCGCGACGAACGTGACGTCGTTGAGATGCGTCCCGCCCGCGAACGGGTCGTTCACGACGATCTGGTCACCGGGCGCGAGCCGGTCGCCGCACGCGTCGATCGCGGCGCGCACGGCCGCCGGCATCGAGCCCAGATGCACGGGGATGTGCTCGGCTTGGGCGAGCAGGGTGCCGTCGGGAGCGAACACCGCACACGAGCAGTCGGCGCGCTCTTTGATGTTCGGGCTGTACGCCGCCCGGCGCAGCACGGCGCCCATCTCGTCGGCGACACCCGCGAGCCGCGAGATCCACACCTGCAACGTCGCCGCGTCCACCGTCACCTCCGTCGCCGGACGATCCAGGCCCCGAGCTCGCGTGGCTCCGCGTGCCAGCCCTCCGGAACCCACATCGTGCAGTCGGGCTCGGCGACGACGGCCGGCCCGACCACCCGCGACCGCTCGACCTCGGGCAGGTCGGTGATCCGCAGGGGCGCCGGGATCGATGCACGTGCGCGCACCGCGATCACCTCGATCGGCGCGCCCGGGCGCGCGTGGCCGTTGCGGCGCTCGTGCTCGGCCGGGAACTCGTCGGGAGAGGCCACGGTCAACTCGTGGCTCTGGCCGGCATAGCGGCAGTCGACGGCCGTCTCGACGATCGCGCCCTCGCCGACGAGCGCCCGCGCCTCGCGTTCGACCCGGGTGAGCGCGTCGGCCAGTGATCGGCGACCGAGACTGTGCACCACCTCGCGCGCCTTCGGCGCACACAGCAGACCCGCGGCGGAGCACACGCCGGCGCGCGGAGGTACCACGACCGCGCGCATGCCGAGCGCGCCGGCGATCGCGCAGGCATGCAGGGGCCCGGCGCCCCCGAACGCGACGAGCGCCAGCTCCCGCGGATCGACACCGCGCTCGACGGTCACGACCCGCACCGCGCGTTCCATCGCGGCGTCGACGACGCGCACGACACCCTCCGCCGTTGCGCCCGCTCGCTCGAGCGCGCGCCGGGCCGCGGCGACGTCGAGCCGGCCGAGGTCGGGGAAGACCGAGCCGGCGGGGATGCGGCCGAGCACGAGGTCCGCGTCGGTGACCGTCGGCTCCGAACCGCCGCGCCCGTAGCACGCGGGACCCGGCGCCGCCCCCGCGCTCCGCGGCCCGACGGCCAACGCGCCGCCCGCGTCGATGCGCGCGATCGAGCCGCCGCCCGCGCCCACGGTGTGCACGTCGAGCGCCGGCAGCCGGATCGGGAAGCCCGCGACGATGCGTTCCGATGCCGGCTCGGGAACGCGCCCGCGCACCAGACAGACATCGGTGCTCGTCCCACCCATGTCGAAGCTGACCGCGTCGGGGAATCCGCACGCGGCGGCGATCTCCGCCGCGGCGCGTACGCCGCCCGCGGGACCCGAGAGCAACAACGACGCCGCGGCCCGCGCTCCGCCGCTCACGGGCACGAGGCCACCCGCCGAGGTCATCACCAGCGCTTCGGACGCCAGGGTCGCGAGCTGCATGAGATACGGCGTGCATACCGGCTCGAGAAACGCCTCCACGACCGTCGTGACCATGCGTTCGTACTCGCGAAACTCCGGACTGACCTCGTGCGAGCACACGACGAGCTCCGGCCGAACTGCGCGCAACGCGTCGCCGAGCTCGCGTTCGTGTCGAGGGTCGAGATCGGCATGCAGCAAACAGACCGCGATCGCGTCGACTTCGTCGGCGATCTCGGGCAGCGCACCGTCGAAGGCCTCGAGCTCTGCGCCGTGCGCGTCGAGCCGGCCGGACACCTCGAACCGCATGTGCCGTCCCACGAGCGGCGGCGGCCGGTCGACGAACGGGTCGTACAGCGACGGCCGGACCTGGCGTGCGATCTCGATCTCGTCGACGAAGCCGCGCGTCGAGATCAGCGCGACGCGTGCTCCCCGGCGCTCGAGGAGCGCGTTGGTCGCCACCGTCGTTCCGTGCGCGAGCACGTCGACCCGGTCCCGACCGCCGACGGCGTCGAGGGCGCGCTCGACTGCGCGCGCCGGATCGTCGGGCGTCGACGCGACCTTGGCGACCCGGCCGTCGCCGGCGACGACGTCGGTGAACGTCCCGCCGGTGTCGATGCCGAGTCGCACGCGCGCGACGCTACTCAGACACCTCCGAATGGAGATGCGAGCTACTGCAGCACGACCTCGCGCGACTGCATGAGATAGCCGCGTGAACGGACCGTGCGGATCTCGAGACCCACGGGTGCGATGCGGCGACGTAGGCGGAGCACGTGCACGTCGAGCGCGTTGCGCGTCGGCACCCCGGCGGGCCACGCGCGATCGGCGAGCATCTCGCGGGTGACGACCGCGCCGAAGCGATCGAGCAACACCCCGGCGAGCGCCTGCTCGACCGGCGACAGCGAGACCCAGGCGTCGCGGTGATGGAGCAGGCCGTCCTCGTCGAGCAATGGCCGCACCGCGTGCTGCCCCGACCGCAGGAGGAGGGCACGCCTCCGGGCGTCGACCTCCCATTCGGGCGCGCCCGACGTCACCCAGTCCTCGAGGCAGTCGACGGGCAACGGCAGCTCACCGTCGCCGTCGGCTACTACGAGTAGCCGCGGAATGCGCATCTCCCGAAGCTCGGCCAGCCGCTGCGCGTCAGCGGGCCATCGGACGACCTCGACGTTCACGGAGCCGACGGTACGGGCACTTTGTTACGCCCTTGTTACTCCGCCGTGACGTGCGGGTCGCCGCTCGTGCCGCCGAGCGCGGCCGAAAGGGCCTCGCTGGCGGCCGTCACCGCCGCCGCCAACCGCCGCCCCGGATGCTGTCCGAGCCGGTCGATCGGACCGCTCACGCTGATCGCGGCCACCACCATTTGGGACCCGGCGAACACGGGCGCGCTGACGCTGGCCACGCCGGCCTCGCGCTCGCCCACACTCGCGGCCCAGCCCCGCCGGCGCACCGTCTCGAGCTCGCGGGGAGCAACCTCGAACCTCGACGCGTCACTCGACCACGCCAGGAGCACCTTGCCGCCCGAGCCGCGATCGAGCGGCAGCACCGCGCCCAGGGGCACGGTGTCGCGCAGCCCGCTCCGGCGCTCGTGAACCGCGACGCACACGCGATGGTCGCCCTCGCGCACGTAGAGCTGCGCGCTTTCGCCGGTCGCCTCCCCGAGCCGGGCCAGCACCGGACGCCCGGCGTCGGGCAGGCCGTGCCCGGCGACCGCGCCCCAGGCCGCGAGGCGCCCGCCGAGCACGAAGCGCCCGCCGCGGTCGCGCACGAGCACGCCGTGGCGCTCGAGGGCTACTGCGAGCCGGTACGCGGTCGGTCGCGGCAGCGCGGTGGCGCGCTGGATCTCGGCGAGCGAGCACGGTCCTTTCTGCGCGACCGCGTCGAGCACGAGCACCGCCCGATCGAGAACCTGGATGCCGCTTGTTACACTGACCACGTAGCGATACTACCGTCTCACCTGATGAGACGGTGTTATGAGACAGAAGCTATGAGACAGAAGCACCGATGACCGGGAGCGTCCGATGACCGAGAGCAGAACGCCCCAGACCCTCTCCGAGAAGCTCTGGGATCGGCACGTGGTCCACGCCGTC
>DATCCI010000420.1:0-2631 GCA_036511415.1 Acidimicrobiia bacterium | reverse complement strand
CCGAGAGCGGCCGGATGTCGGTCGGGCCCCGGCCGTCGATGCGGACGCCTTCGGTGACGATCCGGTGCCGCACGACCTCCTTCTGCAGCGACCGGAACGCCCTCTTCACTTCGCCCGCCTGCTCGGCGTGAACACCCGGCTTGTCGACGGTTCCGATCAGCGTCGCCACGATGTCGGCGAGGATCTCGTCGAGCTTCGCGTTGCGCTCGGTCTTGTCGGCCGTCGCCATCGCCGCGGCCGTCGCCGTCTCGGCGTGCGCCTTCACTGCCGCGAAAACCGCGGGCGTGTAGTCGATGTTGGGGAGGTACTCGACCGGCGCGATCGGTCCGCGCGCCTTGATGAACTCGGCGCGCAGCTGCTTCTGCAGCTCGATCGACGCCGAGATCCAGCGCTTCGACTCTTCGAGGCCCTCAGCGATGAGCTCCTCGGTCATCTTCGGGGCGCCCTCCTCGTAGAGCTCCCAGGTGCGCTCGGTGCCACCGGCCTCGACCATCATGATCGCGACGTCGCCGTCGTCGAGTTGACGGCCGGCCACGACGATCTCGAAGGTGGAGTCGTCGCCTTCTTGGAACGTGGGGTGCGCGATCCACTCACCTTCGTGGTGCGCGAGCCGGACCGCGCCGATCGGGCCGTCGAACGGGATGCCCGACACCGTGAGCGCGGCCGACGCGCCGTTGATCGACGCGACGTCGTGCGGGTTCTCGAGGTCGACACCCAAGATGGTGGCGATGACCTGCACCTCGTTGCGGAAGTCGGCCGGGAACGACGGGCGCAACGGCCGGTCGGTGAGCCGGCACGTCAGGATCGCGAGCTCACCCGGTCGGCCCTCGCGGCGGAAGAACGAACCGGGGATCTTGCCCGCGGCGTAGGCCCGCTCCTCGACGTCGACGGTCAGCGGGAAGAAGTCGATGCCCTCTCGGGGCTTCGAGGTGGCGACGGTCAACAGCAACGTGGTGCCGCCGACCGTGACGACGACCGCGCCGGCCGCAAGGGATGCGAGCCGGCCCGTCTCGAGTTTCATCTCGAGACCTGCGGCGTTGATGGGACCGGAAACCGAAATTGCGTCACTCACGCGACGGTTCCTCTCTGTTTGAGCCAGAGGCACCGGTTCCCAGTTGTCAGCGTCCGGATCCCCTGGGGAATCGGGCGCTCGCGACTGACAACCGACACTTCCTCTCGCGGTTGTTTCGAATGTCAAACGAGGAGCGGATGACCGCTCCTCGTGCGAATCCCTATCGACGGATGCCGAGCTTCGCGATGAGCGCCCGGTACCGCTCGACGTTGTTGCGTCGGAGGTAGTCGAGCATTCGCCGACGGCGACCCACGAGCATCAACAGCCCACGCTGCGTGTGAAAGTCCTTCTTGTGGACCTTCATGTGCTCGGTGAGATGGCGGATGCGCTCGGTGAGGAGTGCGATCTGGACCTCGGCGGAGCCGGTGTCGGAGTCGTGGAGCCGGTTGTCGCTTATCGTTGCGGCCTTGTCGGGCATACGCGCGTTCGAACCTTCTTCACTCGACTTGGCTTCATTCGATACGGATTCAGCTGAGAAGGATACCAGACTCCCCCGGTGGCGGGCTCACGCCTCGATGCGGCCCAACTCCCGGACCCGGGCGACGTCGCGGTGCATCTGGGCGACGAGATCGTCGACCTGCTCGAAGCGCTCCTGACCCCGGAGTCGGTGCGTGAACCCGACCCGCGCGGGCTGGCCGTAGAGATCGCCCTCGAAGTCGACGACGAACGCCTCGCACAGGCACATCCCCGCCTCCGCATAGAACGTGGGACGCCGACCGACGGAGATCGCCGCGAGTCGCGCGACGCCGTCGGCCCCCGTGAACGTGCCGGAATACACGCCGTCGGCCGGCAGGCAGATGTTCTCGGGAACGCTCACGTTCGCGGTCGGGAAGCCGAGCGCGCGGCCACGGGCGTCGCCGCGCTCGACCGGCCCGCGCACCTCGTGCGGGCGACCCAGCATCGCGGCCGCGGCGTCGACGTCGCCCGCGGCGATCAGATCGCGGATCCGCGTCGACGAGTAGGGCACGCCCGGGTCGCGATCGGGTGCGGCGACGAGGCCGAGGCCGATCGTCTCGAAACCGAGCTCGGCCCCCATGAGCTGCAGCAATGGCACGTCGCCGTGGCGGCGGTAGCCGAAATGGAAGTCGGCGCCGACCACCACGAGCCGGGCGCGCAACGCGCTCGCGAGGAGCTCCTCGACGAACTGCTCGGCGGGCTCCTTGCTCCGCGCCGCATCGAACGGCAGGACGAGGCACTCGTCGACCGCGCCGGTCCCGTCGAGCAGCTCGATCTTCTGCTCGAGCGTGGTCAGCAGCTTCGGCGCCGATCCGGGCCTGACGACCTCGGCCGGGTGGCGGTCGAACGTCAGCACCGTTGCGGACAGACCCCGGGCCCGCGCGAGCTCGCGTACCAGCCGCAGCACCGCTTGGTGACCGACATGCACGCCGTCGAAGGCGCCGATCGTCACCGCACGCCCGCGCCCGTCGTTCGCGACCTCCGTGGGGTCCCGGTAGATCCTCATGCCTCCCTCACGAGATCGTCGCTTCGGTCGCGAGTACCACCGACGGCTTGACGCCTCCGCCCCGCCGTTCGTACACCGCGAGGAGCGCGCCGGAATC
>DATCCI010000419.1:0-2740 GCA_036511415.1 Acidimicrobiia bacterium | reverse complement strand
CGCGCGAGTGTCGTCTTTCCCGTGGCAGGTGCTCCACCGACCAACACGAGCCGGACGCGCCCTTGGGCGAGATGCGCGGCAGCAAGTCCAAGCAGCCGGCGCGCGGTCCGTACGGCGGCCGACCCGGGCGAACCGACAGCTGAGGCGCTCAGACACGCAACCTTCGATCGGACGGTTGCCCCGTAAGCGATGTAGAGATCGGCGAGCGACGTCGGCCACGAGTCGGCAGTGAGCTGTCGATACCGGTCGAGCAGATGATCGGCGAGCTCGCGGTGACCGAGCCGCTCCAGGTCCGTCGCGAGGTAGGCGACGTCGGCGAGCACGTCGCCGTAGCGGAGTTGATCGTCGAACTCGAGACAATCGAGGAAGCGCGGCCCGTCGTCGAGGCAGTACACATCGTCCGCCAGCAGATCGCCGTGGCCGTCGACGACGCGACCGTCGGCGATCCTTTGGGCGAAGAGCGGCTCGCGACCGAGCAGGTAACTGAATGCGTCGTCGGCAACACGCACGATCTGGTCGGCGTCGAGAATCGAGGTCGCGAAGGGCCGCAACTCCTCGAGATTTCGCGACCACAATTCGGTCAGCCTTTCCCGATTGCCCGCGCGATCTATCTCTCGGCTCGACGCAGAGACGCGATGGATTTGGGCGAGCGCTACGGCGATGCGATCGACGCAATCTCGCCCGCCTGCGCGCGACGCGACCACGGCGAGTCGGCGGTCGTCCGGCATCCGACGCATCTCCACCAGGGCGTCGATGAGCGCACCCTCACCGTCATCGAGCGCGACCACTCCGAGATAGACATCGGGCGCGAACCTCCGATTCAGAGCGACCTCGCGCTCCGCGTTCAGCCGGCGCCGCGCCGCCGTCGAGAGGTCGATGAAGGGAAAGCGGACCGCCTTCTTGAGCTTCCAGACCCGATCTGGGCTCAGCCCGAGAATCGAGACGTGCGTCTCGGCGAACCCGACGGGCACACCCCCTGTCTTGCGTTGCAACCACGCCCGAAAGAACTGTCGCTGTTCTGCGACTGACATTTCGCGCGCCTCGCCCTTCATACTCATCAGGGGATGATCAGCAGTAGCCGATCCAGGCCGTGCGAGAGCGCATGCCTCTCTCCGAGGCCTCCATGCCACGCGAGGGGCAAAGGACCCGGCGAGAGGTGGCTCCCGGCACTGACGGTCCCATTCGGCCGCGGCGTAAAAGGAAGGCGAGGCGCCGCTCGAGCGACGGCGGGACGCACGCCCCGCCGAAACCGTTGTCCGTGCTTCACAGCGGCACCATCAAACCGCGACGAATCCGCCGTCGACCGCCAGCGCCTGTCCGGTGACGAAGCTTGCTTGTTCCGAGCAGAGCCATACCACTGTGTCGGCGATCTCCTCGGGTCTCCCCAACCGCCCGATCGGTTCCGTCTGCAGCAGTTGTGCGGCCGCGTCGGGGTCGCCGTGGGTGAAGCGCGTAATCATCTCGGTCTGAATGACCCCTGGACATACGGCGTTCACCCGGATGCCCTGCGTCGCGTATTCGATCGCAGCCGTCTTCGTGAGGCCTACGATGCCATGCTTCGAGGCGGTGTACGCGGGGATGCCGGCGAAGCCGACGAGACCCGCAACCGACGAGTTGTTGACGATCGCGCCCCCGCCCGTCAAGAGCATCTTCGGGATCTCTTCGCGCATGCACAAGAAGACGCCGGTGAGATCGATGGCGATCGTGCGACTCCAATTGTCCAGCGTGCATTCGGCGGTCGGCGCAGGCGCGCCTTCGACTCCGGCGTTGTTGAACGCGAAGTCCAGGCGACCGAAGCGCTCGACCGTGCGGGCGACGAGCGCAGCGACGTCGTCGGCGCTCGAAACGTCGGCTCGCGCGAAGATGGCTTCGGCTCCGATCCCTTCGATCTCGACCGCGGTCTTCTCACCCCGGTCCCCGTCGATGTCGGCGACAACGACCGCAGCACCCTCGCGGGCGAAAGCGAGTGCGGTCGCGTGACCGATGCCCGCACTGGCGCCGGTGACGATGGCGACTTTTCCTTGCATGTTGCTCATCCGATGCCTCCTCGGCCGTCGTTCGTCGTCGGGTGGTTGTGGGCTCGCGCCGCGTCCAGGACGATGCGGCGTTCGGCCGAGCCGATGGCGGCCCGGGCGCTTTCGACCGCGTCGGGATTCACGGAGATCGAGGTGATGCCGAAGCGCACGAGGTGCTCTGCGAAGTCAGGCTTGTTCGAGGGCGCCTGGCCGCACAACGAGGATGTGATGCCCGCGTTCCTCGCAGCTTCGATGATGCGACCGATCGCGTCGAGCACTGCCTCGTCCGACTCGTCGAACAGTTCGGCGCACACCTCGGAGTCACGATCGACACCCAGCATCAGCTGGGTGAGGTCGTTGGAGCCGATCGAGACGCCGTCGATACCGAGCGCCGCGTACTCGGGGATCCGATAGGCGACCGACGGCACTTCCGCCATCACCCAGCGGTGCAGTCCACGCTGCGCGCCGAGCGGACTGCGATCGACCAGCTCGAGACAGGCCTCCAGTTCCCAACGTGTCCGCACGAACGGGATCATGAGGTGCAGGTTCGGTGTCTGATCGCGAACCCGCGCGAGGAGCTCGAGCTCGAGAGAGAACAAGTCGGGCTCGCGCACATATCGATAACAGCCGCGGTAGCCGATCATCGGGTTGCTCTCGACCGGCTCGTAGTCCGAACCGCCCTCGAGGTTGGCGAATTCATTGCTACGGAAGTCGATGGTCCGGTA
>DATCCI010000418.1:0-2681 GCA_036511415.1 Acidimicrobiia bacterium | reverse complement strand
TCGCTCCTGCCCCTCGGCGACCACTTCCGCTTCTACACGGTCACCGACGGGTTTCCCAAGCGCGCACCGCAGGACTACCGGCTCACCGTCAAGGGCCTCGTCGAGCGACCGTTCACGATGACGTACGACGAGCTGCGCGCGATGCCGCCGACGATGCTCACCAAGGACTTCCAGTGCGTCACTGGTTGGCGTGTCCCCGGAGTCCACTGGACGGGTGTCAAGCTCGGCGCCCTGCTCGACAAGGCCGGCGTCCAGACGGCCGCCAAGGCGTTGCGCTTCACGTCGTTCGACGGCACCTACACCGAGAGCCTCACGCTCGAGCAAGCCCGCCGCAACGACGTCATCGTCGCGTACGACATGGAAGGCAAGCCGCTCAGCAGCGATCACGGCGGCCCGGCGCGCCTCTACGTCGCTCCGATGTACGGATACAAGTCGTGCAAGTGGCTCGACGGCATCGAGGTCGTCGACCATGTCATCCCGGGTTTCTGGGAGAACGAGGGTTACGACGTCGACGGCTGGGTCGGCCTGAGCAACGGTCGCGACGATCAGCCCACGTCGGCGTGAGCGCGAAGATCCAGCGGTTCCCGCGCTTCGATCGGCTGGAGCGCATCGTGCACTGGTGCAACGCGACGTTGTTCCTCGTCCTGCTGCTCACCGGCGCATCGTTGTACGCGGGGCCGCTGTCGACCATCGTCGCCCATCGTCACGCGGTGAAGACGATCCACGTGTATGCCGGGTTGCTCCTACCGTTGCCGCTGCTCCTGGGGCTCGTGCTCCCCGCCGGCCGTCAACTGCGCCGCGACCTCGGACGCTTCAACCGATGGACCGCCGACGACCGGCGCTGGTGGTCGCGCCGCGACCGGGCGCGCGCGCAACTCGGGAAGTTCAACCCCGGCCAGAAGCTGAACGCGGTGTTCGTGGGCGCCTCGATCGTCCTCATGTTGACGACGGGCTCGATCATGCGTTGGTTCGAGCCCTTCCCGAACAGCATTCGCACGGGCGCCACGTTCGTGCACGACTGGGTCTTCATCGTCTTGATCTTCGTCATCGTCGGTCACATCATGTTCGCGTTCGCCGACTTCGACTCGTTGCGTTCGATGGTGCGCGGCTGGGTTCCCGAGCAGTGGGCGCGCCGGGAGCGGCCGCGATGGTGGGCCGAGGTCGTTGCCGCGCGCTCGGAGTCGGGCGATGCGTCAGGTCGTACGGCCGGCGACGTCGAGGCAGGCCGCGACGAGGGGGCGGGCAAAGCGCGTGTTGGCGCAGGCGAGATGCCCGTCGGCGACTGAGTGCACGGTCGCACCGCGGATCGCCTGCGCGGTCGCGAGCTGCAACGACGGCGCCACGCCCCGGTCTTCTGTGGTGCAGACGATCGAAGTCGGTACGTCGACGTCACCGATCCAGCGGTGCGCGCTGTACGTGCTGATCGAGTGACCTGCCTCGATGATCATGCGCCAGTCGTGCCGGCGCATCTCGGCCGCCGCCCAGGCCGGCATCGTCGAGGACGGCAGCTTGACCATCGGCACCGGCGGCAGCAGGCGCGACGGCCACGCGAGCCGCGCCATCGCGGTCGCGCCCAGCATTCCCGCTTGGTAGACGTTGCGCATGAGCCGGTGCGGTACGAAGCCCGCGCTCGTCGCGCACAGCACGAGGCCGTCGACGAGATCGCGGTGCCGGCGCCACAGCAACTGCGCGACCGGGCCGCCCATCGAGTAGCCGACGGCGATGACCGGGCCGGTCCCGAGCTCGACGAGCGTCGCCGCGCAGTCGTCGGCGCAGTCGGCGAGCCGGAAGATCCGTCGCGTCCGCAGGCCCCGCGCGTGGCCGCGCAGGTCGGGTGCGACGAGGTTGAAATGCTCGCGGAGCGGCTCGAAGACCTGGAACCAGTTGAGGCCGGCGCTCGCGACCCATCCGTGCAACAAGAGGAGGGTCGGCGCTCCCGGTGGCCCGGCGACCTGGCGGACGAATGTGGTCCCGCGCTCGGGGAGCTCGACGCGCCCGCCGAAGGGCAGGCGTGATCCGGAAGCGTGGTGTTGGGGCGGCAGCTCGACCGACGCCGTCACCAGGTTGCTCCCTTCGAGAAATCGGCCCGGCCCTCCATGCTGACACATTCGTCAGGGAGACGGGTCTCCTCCACGCCCTTTCAGACGTGTTCGGCCCAGAAACAGTCGACCCGGTAGGGGATTTCGACCGTCTCGCGGCCTGCGACGGCGGGATGGGTCGCCAGCACGGCGCGCACCTCGTCGAGCACCGCGTCCCGCTCGGGCGGGGACATCACCGCGACATGGCTGACCGAGGCGACGCGCTGGACCACCCCTTCGGGGGTGATCTGCTGCACGTGTCGGAACGTGGTCTCGTGCAGTGCGCCGAATCCCGGCATCGCCGACGTCAGCGCGCTGTCGCGCCAGTTCTCGTGGTCGCGCCACGGTGCGCGCTTCTCGACTCGGTCCATGATCGACCACACCTCGTCGACCCAGGGCTCGGTCCGGTCGCGCGCGTTCCACACGAGCCCGAGCCGTCCGCCCGATCGAAGCACGCGCCTGGCTTCGGCGCTCGCCCGCTCGTGGTCGAACCAGTGCCACGCCTGGGCGACGGTGATCGCGTCGAACGAGGCCGCCGCGAACGGCAACGCTTCTGCCGTCCCCGCGACGACGGGGATGTCTGCCAACAACCGGTGGAACGTC
>DATCCI010000417.1:0-2186 GCA_036511415.1 Acidimicrobiia bacterium | reverse complement strand
GATCTGCGCGTGGGGAACGCCGAGAGGCTCGAGGTGCCGGACGCCGGCTTCGATGTCGTGCTCAGTGTGATGGGGGTGATCTTCGCCCCAGATCAGGCTCGGGCGATGGCTGAGATGGCGCGAGCGTGCCGGGCGGGTGGCACGGTGGCCATCACGGCGTGGGCCGAAGGTGGATGGTCCGGCCAGTGGCGTTCCCGCGTTGCTCACCTCGTCCCTGCGCCACCCCCGGACAGCCCAACACCCGACGAGTGGGGCGACCCCGACGAGGTCGTCAGACGGTTCGAAGCGGCTGGGTTGCGGGCGACGGTCGATCGTCGGTCGTTCGAGTTCCGGTTCTCCTCCGAACAAGAAGCGCTCGAGACGTTCGTCAGTGCTGCCGGGCCCTATGTGCAGTTCATGGAAACCGCGACAAGGCTCGGCCGCGCCGACGAGGCCCGCAGCGAGTTTCGAGCAGCGCTTGCGGAATCGAACGAAGCCAGCGACGGCACCTGCCGCCTTCCCGCGCCCTACCTACTCGCCGTGTCGCAACGCTGACGACAAGTACCTCCGTCGACGTGACTGTCCCAATATCCCGACGACGATGCCCCGGAACCGCGTCACCGAGGTGCCGATCTGGGATACCCGCGCCGGCGTCATCGCCTCCCGGGCGCTCGCCCGGGCAAAGACCCGCGGTGTGGTCGTCGGCCTCCGCCCTCGTTCAGCATCTACGGCCTCGCTTGAGTCGCCGAAGACCCAGTCTGCGACCCACACGCGTCACCGGATACGGAGCACTTCGTTGGGGACATGACGTTGCGCCATAGTCCCGGGTCGCTGTCGCTCGTTGACCCGATCCAGCCGCGGCCAATGAGGTTCACCGAGTAAACCGAGATCAACCTCCACCGAGCAACGCGACCATCGTCGCGGATACCGACCTTGGGTTGGTCGTGCGCGGTTAGCGGGAATTCGCGAGTCTTGACCAAAGTGCCGGGCTTCGCCCGCAAAATGCTGTAGGTACGGCGCACCGCGTCCGCGACGCAGGCTTCACCGAGGCTCGGGGACGTCCCGCTCGGCAAGATCACGCCGCGGATTCTGACGGATATGTATGTCGAGCTACTCGACAGCGAACGCCTGAACGGTGATCCTCGGGGTGTCAACCCGAAGTTGGGGAGCGCGCCGCGGCGGTCATCGAGATGGAAGCCCGAAGTAGAGGAGGGAAGCGCTCGCTTGCGATCGACGCGCGCCTCGGGCTGTCGGCTGTTTGGTTTGCGACCTGAGCGGTTCGGCGCCGACGGCGGGAAGGCCTACGGTCGTGACCGAACCTCGACGCCGGGAAGATTACGAAACGCGGAGTCATCCGCGCTCACGACGATACGATCGAATGCTCTTGCGGTCGCGGCGATGATGAGGTCGTGAGCCCCGCGCGGCTTGCCCTGGGAGCGAACCTCAACGAGAAGCTTGGCGTGAGCTTCTGCGACCTCGACATCATAATCGAGCACCGGGATGGTGGCGATGACGTCTTCGACATAGGCGTCTCTTGCGACTTTGCGCCTACGGTTGGCGAGGAGGGCGCCCACGCGCAGTTCCGCGATCGTGATCGCTGCGATCGCCACGTCGTCGTCATCATCGACGACGTGGTCCAGTTCTCCGCCGGTTCGCTCGGCGTCGATGAGGAACGTGGTGTCGAACAGCAGCCGGGTCATCGCTCCTCAACCTCGAGGAGTTGTCGGACCCTGTCGACATCGCGTGCCCAGTCCGGGTCGGGCCGGTGGCGGCGCAACAGCGCCTTCACGTCTGCGCCAAGGCCTCGGTTCATCGGTTCGAGGTGCGCAATCGCCTTGCCGCGCCGCACGATCGTGAAGTGCTCGCCGCGATGCTCGATGGCGTCGAGGAGATCCGCGAAGTTCCGAGCGGCATCCGTGGCCGTAACGTCAGGCATGGGATCAGATTATCAGATATGTCTCAAGGCCGCCACGACGATGCGGGGTTGGCGGCGGCGTCCGGTGATCGGGCCGCTTACCCCGAAGTTGGGGAGAGCGATCGCGGTACTTCGGGCCGTCAACCCGAAGTACGTGAGAGCACCCCTTCCGGGAGTGGAGCGAGGATTTCGTTGGCTCCGCCGCGGTTATCGAGATGGAAGCCCGAAGTTGGGCCCTTCATTTCGAGCTCGGTCAGGCCGCGTCTCGTGCCGATCCGCCGCCGAGGCCGGC
>DATCCI010000416.1:0-3194 GCA_036511415.1 Acidimicrobiia bacterium | reverse complement strand
CGACCGCGCCAACGGGATCTTGGGCGGCGTCGCCGCGGGCATCGCCGAGACCTACGGCCTCGACGTCACGCTCGTGCGCGTCCTTTGGGTCGTCGCGGCGGTGCTGTGGATCGGCGTTCCTGCGTACATCGTGGCGTGGATCGCGATCGCGCCGGCCGACGGACCGAGGGAACGCCACGGCCGACTGCACGACCCGGGCATGCTCGTCGGCTTGGTGCTGGTGGCGATCGGCATCATGATCGCGAGCAACGGGCTGCTCCCACACTTTTTTCGCTTCGATCACGTCGGCGCGCCGCTGCTCCTGATCGGCGGTGGTCTCGCGATCCTCTTCTTCCGGCGCGCGGGCGACGACGGCGAGCCGATCCCTGTTTCCGACGCCCGGGAGGTCGAGTCCGGGCCGGTCGAGTCTGGATCATCTGGCGCGGGGGACTCCCCGGGGGCGGAAGGAACGGGGGCGGAAGGAACGACCGAACCGCCGAGCGCGCCGACAACGGGTGCCGCCGCAGTCCCCCCGAGCGCGTGGAACCAGACCGCGACCTGGCCGACGGCACCCTCGGCTCGCGCCCGGCGCCGCGCGACCCGCCTCGACCGCCACGCGCGGCGGCCACGCCCGTTCCTCACTCCCCTCACCCTGAGCATCTTGCTGATCGGAGCCGGAATCGCCAGCCTCCTCCAGGCGACGGGCGCGCTCGACGTGAACCTCACGGTGGTGCTCGCGATCGCGACGTGTGTCGTCGGCGCGGCCCTCGTGACGGCGGCGTTCGTCGGCCGCGCGCACACCCTCGTCCTCGTCGGCATCGCGCTGCTCGCCGCAACCGCCATCTCGAGCACGATCGACGTCCCGCTGCGGGGAGGTATCGGGAGCCGCACGTACCGGCCGCTGCAACTCTCGGAGCTGAAGAGCCATTACGAGGTCGGCATCGGCCGGCTCGAGCTCGACCTCCGCGACGTCGATCTCCGCGATCGGACGACGCTCGTCGACGCGCGGACCGGCGTGGGTGAACTGCTCGTCCTCGTCCCGAGCTCCGTGCGCGTCGAGGTGCACGCGCACGCCGGCGCGGGTTCGGTGAGGCTGTTCGGAAACGAGACGGGCGGTTGGCCCGAGAACGAGGACCGCGCCGTCGCCGGTTCCGGGACCGGTACCGGAGTACTGCGACTCGACCTGCGGGTGGGGGCGGGAGAGGTGCGCGTGCGCCGTTACGAACCGGGTGGGATCGAGACGATCTTGGGAAGCAACGACCAGGGAGGCAACGGATGATGGAACGTCACCGCACCGATTTCGTCGAGCTGCTCTTCGGGCTCGCGTTCCTGGCGGCCGGCGGAGGCTTCCTCGTGCGCCAGACGACGGACCAGGCGGTCGACCCGGCCTGGGTCGCGGCGATCGGGCTGGTCACCATCGGATGCGCGTTCCTCGCCCTGACCGTGCTGCGCCGCCCCCGGCCCGAGCTCATGGCCCCGTACGAGTCGACCGCGCCGACGCAGCCGACGGAGTGGGCCGGCGAGCGGGACTCGGAAGAACCGGAGTCGTGATCGGCCCGCGCTACGGGGCGCGCGGGTCGGAAATGACGCGCGGGTCGAAATGCTCGTGGAGCGGCAACTCGTCGCGCGCGCCGGTGGCGCGCACTTTCCGCTCGACCACGCCGCGGCCGACGCCCTTCGCGCCGACCACGAGCTGCACGGGCATGCCGACGAGGTCGGCATCCGCGAACTTCACGCCCGGGCTGAGGTCACGGTCGTCGTAGAGCACCTCGATGCCGCGCGCCCGCAGCTCGTCGTACACCCGGTCGGCCTCCGCGACCACCGCTGCGGCCGGCTCGCCCCGGCCGGGCACGACGATGAGGTGCACCGCGTAAGGGGCGAGCGCCGCGGGCCAAGCGAGACCGTGCTCGTCGTGATGCTCCTCGGCGACCGCGGCGAGGACTCGTGACACGCCGATGCCGTACGAGCCCATCACCATCGGATGTTGCTCGCCCTTTTCGTCGGTGTAACGCGCGTCGAGCGCCTCGGCGTACTTCGTTCCGAGCTGGAAGACGTGACCGACCTCGATACCGCGGTCGATCGAGAGCGGTCGTCCGCAGCGCGGGCACGGGTCGCCCGGCGCGACACTCACGATGTCGGCCCACACCTCGACGTCGAAATCGCGGTCGAGCACCGCATTGCGCACGTGATGGTCGATGCGGTTCGCGCCCGTGACCCACGCGGCGCCGGCGCGCACGCTCGGGTCGGCGACGACGACGCTCGCGTTCGGGAAATGAGGACCGATGTAGCCCTTCGGGAGCTCGGGATGCGCCGCGAAGTCGTCGTCGCCGTAGAGCCGCACCTTCCGCGGCGCGAGCGCGGCCGCGAGCGCGAGCTCGTTGACCTCCCGGTCGCCGGGCAGGATCGCGAGCCCGAGCTTCCCGTCGACGTCGAACGCGATCGACTTCAGGAGCCCGGCCGGTTCCACCTGCAGGAGCTGCGCGACCCCCGCGATCCCGGGCACGCCGGGCGTGTGCACCTCTTCCATCAGCGGCGGCTCGGCGCCGGGCTCCGCGGGAACGGAAGCGCCCGGACCGCGCCGGGCGGCTTCCACGTTCGCGGCGTACTCGCAGTTGGGGCACCAGACGAAGTCGTCCTCGCCGACGGCGGCAACCGCCATGAACTCGCGGCTCTCCGAGCCGCCCATCTCGCCCGACTCCGCCTCGACCGCGCGAAACGTGAGCGCGCACCGCTCGAACACGCGGTGGTACGCGTCGTACATCAGCTGGTAGCTCGCGCGCAGCCCGTCGAGATCGAGGTCGAACGAGTAGGCGTCCTTCATCAGGAACTCGCGACCACGCAGCAGACCGAAGCGCGGTCGCAGCTCGTCGCGGTATTTCCAGTTGATCTGGTAGAGGCTCAACGGCAGGTCGCGGTACGAGCCGTACTCCTGGGCGACGATGCTGGTGACCATCTCCTCCGCGGTCGGCGAGAGGCAATAGCCCGTGTCCTTGCGGTCGACGAGGCGGAACATCAAGGGGCCGTAGGCCTTGTCGCGGCCGCTGCGCTCCCACAGCTCGAGCGGCTGCGCGATCGACAAGAGCACTTCTTGCGCACCGGCGGCGTCCATCTCCTCCCGGACGATCTGTTCGACCTTCCGGAGCACCCGGTAGCCGAGCGGGAGCCACGAGTAGATCCCGGCGCTGACCCGGCGGATGTAGCCGGCCCGCACCAGC
>DATCCI010000415.1:0-2075 GCA_036511415.1 Acidimicrobiia bacterium | reverse complement strand
GGTCGCGCCCTTCGCGGCGGCGCGGCCGTTGCGGTTGCGCGAGCCGTTCGCGGCGCCGCCCCCGCTCGCGTTCAGGCCGCCGCCCGATTGGCTACCGGACCCACTGGTCGAGCCGTTCCCGTTCTGGCCGGGGGGCGGCGTGAACCCTTGTTTGGCGTTGGCCGGGGGCGGGGGTGCGTTGTTCGTGACGAACGCGCCGGTGATGGTCGGGTTGTCGCATTGGTTGATCGGGGGTGGGTTGACGTGTCCCGGGATCTTCGTGACGACGTTGAATGCGTCCTGGACCAGGTTCTTCGGGAGGGGTGAGTAGCCGAGCAGGGCGGCCTCTTGCTGGCCCGCGCAGACGACGTAGAGGATGAACTTGCTCAGGGTCACGCCTTTGTCGGTCGTGAACGGTGACGCCGTGGTCGTCGGCACGATCATGTAGCTGTAGCTCGAGACGGGGTACGCGCGCGGGTCGGGATGCGCGTAGACGCCACCGAGGTTCTGGGTCAGGTCGGCGTTCAGCGTGGCGCCCTGCAAGGCGATCGCCACCGCGTTCGGTGTCGGTTGGGTGTAATAGCCCGCGTGATTGAGGATCGACGCGACCGGGAAGCCGCGTTGCTTGGCGTAGCCGTACTCGACGTAGGTGATCGCCCCGTTGTTGTAGGGCGCGGCCACGTAGTCGGCGACGCCGTCGGAGAATTGCTGCTGCGTCGCGTTGATGTCGGGCCAGAGCGACACCGAAGGGCAGGGGTTCTGGTTGTAACCCACCCGCTGGCAGAACGCGTTCCACAGCGCCGCGGTCTGGCTGGCCATGAACGCGGTGAACTGTGCGGTCGTGCCCGACCCGTCGGACCGCACGACGGGTCGGACCGGTAGGTTGGGCAGGTGCAACTGCGGGTTGTCGGCCGCGAGCGCCGGATCGTTCCAGTTCGTGATCACGCCGGTGAAGATCTTCGCGAGGTTCGTGGGCGACAACTGCAGGTTCGTCACGCGATTGCCCGCGATGTCCAGGTGGTACATGAATGATGTGCCGCCCGCGACGTCGGGCATGTACGCGTAGGGCCGGTGGGCCGCGAGCGCGATCTCGTTGGTGGATACGGTGCCGGTGGAGTCTTTGTACGCGGCTGTGAACGGGATCTCCGACGCGGCGAAGTCGACCTGGTCCTGGTAATAGAACACGCGGCCCGAGGTCGAGCCGACGCCCTGATAGTTGATCGAGAGACCCTGACGGGCCACGTCGGCCGCCCACTGGTCGAGCGCGATCTGCACCCAGGTCGAACCCGCGGCGTCGATGCTGACGTCGGCGCGTGCGGGTCGGGCCGTGGCCGGTACGAGGAAGCTCACGACGAGCCCGACTACGGCCAGACCCGTGAGGGCACGACCGGTCTTTCGTCTCGCGTGCGGGCGGAGCCGGCTCATCCGAACCGACCCGTTACGTAGTCGAGCGTGCGTTGATCTTCGGGCTCGGAGAACATCTTCGTGGTCGAGCCCTGTTCCACGATCTCGCCCGGTTCGGCTTCCGCGGCCAGGAAGAACGCGCAGTGCTGCGACACGCGTGCCGCTTGTTGCATGTTGTGCGTGACGATCACGATGGTCACCTCCTTGCGCAGCTCGTCGATCGTCTCCTCGATACGCCGCGTCGACGTCGGGTCGAGGGCGCTGCACGGCTCGTCCATGAGCAGAATCGCCGGTTGTACGGCGAGCGCGCGCGCGATGCACAGGCGCTGCTGTTGACCGCCGGAGAGTGCGCCGCCCGCGGTGCCGAGCCGGTTCTTGACCTCGTTCCAGAGCCCGGCGCGCGTGAGACACTCTTCCACCAGTGCCGGCGCCTCGGAGCGCGAGACGCGCTGGCCGGACAGCTTCAGGCCGGCGACGACGTTTTCTGCCACCGTCATCGCCGGGAAGGGGTTCGGCTTCTGGAACACCATGCCGATCTTGCGGCGGATCTCGGTGACGAGCAGATCCGAGCGGTAGATGTCGACGCCGTCGATGCGAACCGTGCCGGCGAGCGACGCGCTCGGGACGAGCTCGTGCATTCGGTTGAGAATTCGCAGGAAGGTCGACTTCCCGCAGCCCGACGGGCCGATGAG
>DATCCI010000414.1:0-2457 GCA_036511415.1 Acidimicrobiia bacterium | reverse complement strand
AGGTCGTCGCCGACGACGGTCGCGATCGTGATGCCGCTCACCCCCAGCTTGCGCGCAGTTTCGATCGCGGCGTTCGCGGCGGCCGTCGGGTTGATACCACCGGCATTCGTGATGACCTTGGTGCGGCCGTCGGCGACGAACGGCAACGCCCGGGAAATGTACGCCGGTAGGTCGCGCGTGTACCCCCGCGCCTCGTCGCGCTGACGATCCTTCTGGAGGATCGCGAGCGTCAGCTCGGCCAACGCCTCCAGGCACAAGTAGTCGACGCCTTCGTCGAGGAGGGCGTCGACGGCGGTCGGCGTGTCGCCGTAGAAGCCCTGTCCGCCGGCGACGACGACCTCACCCATGCGCGCGGTCACGCGTGGACGGGTGGCAGGCGGTCGACCCAGGGCCGCGCCTGCTCGAGCTGGGCGGCGACGCGGAGCAGGACGTCCTCGCGTCCGTATGCACCCATCAGCTGCGTACCGATCGGCAGGTTGTCGGCGTTCCAGTGCAACGGCAGCGAGATCGCGGGCTCGCCCGTGATGTTCGCGAGCGGCGTATACGGCACGAAGGTCGCGGCCCGCAGGAACCCGAGGAGTGGTTCGTCGGGCGTGCTGAACGTCCCGAGCTCGACTGGTGGCTCGCCGAGGGTCGGGGTGAGCAACAGGTCGAAGCCCGACGCGTACCACTGCTCGACCTGACGTCCGAGCTCGAGCGCGGCGTGCTGCGCGTCGACGTAGTCGGGCGCGGTGATCGCCCGACCCATTTCCGCCAGCGACCAGGTCAGCGGCTCGACGTCGGCTTCGGTGATCTCGCGGCCGATCTTCCGCTCCCAGTACTTGAGGTTGTACACGAGCGTGCTCGCCCACAGTGTCGTGAAGTGCCCTACGAGCGCGGGGTCGGCCAGCGCGGGCGGGAACGTCTCCTCCACGGTATGACCGAGTGACTCCAGCAGTCGTGCGGCGTCGCGCGCCGCGGCGACACAGTCGGGATGGATCTCGCCGGTCTCGAGGGGGTTGTGAGTGAGCAAGCCGACGCGCAGCTTTCCGGGCGACGCTCCGATCTCTTGGCGGTACGAACGATCGGGCGCGGGCGCGCGTACGGTGTCGCCGGGCGCCGCACCCTGCAGGACGTCGAGCACGCCGGCGGTGTCGCGTACTGTCTTGGAGACACAGAGCTCCACGATCAGCAGGTCGTCGACGACGCTGAAGTCGGGCATCAACGAGGTGCGCCCGCGCGACGGCTTGAGACCCACCAGGCCGCAACAGCTCGCGGGGATGCGGATCGATCCGCCGCCGTCGTTCGCGTGGGCCACGGCCACCATCCCGCTCGCGACCGCGGCGGCCGAGCCACCGCTCGATCCTCCGGTCGTGCGCTTCGTGTCCCACGGGTTGCGGGTCGGGCCATAGGCCTGCGGCTCCGTCGTCGGCACGATGCCGAGCTCGGGTGCATTGGTACGGCCGATGCAGACGAAGCCTGCGTCGAGGTAACGCTGCGCAAGCGCGTCGGTGTGATCGGCGCGGTAGCCCGCGTCGCGCAGGAACTTCATACCCTCGTGAATGGGATCGCCCTCCATGCCCGCGAGGAGGTCTTTGACCAGCAACGGCACACCGCGGAACGGACCGTCGGGCAACGTGCCGCGCGCTTCGTCGCGTGCGTGGTCGAACCGCGGGTGGATGACCGCGTTCAGTTCCGGGTTCATCTTCTCGACGCGCGCGATCGCCTCCTCGACGAGCTCGAGCGCGGAAGCTTGGCCCGAGCGGACGAGCTCGGCCTGCGCGGTCGCATCGAGAAAGTTGTCCGCCATGAATGGCTCCTCCGTTCGAGACCGTTACGCGTGCACGGGCGGACGCCGGCCGCCCCATGGGCGCTCGCGTTCGAGCTGGGCGGCCATCCGGAGAAGGAGATCCTCGCGGAATGGCGCGCCCACGAGCTGGATCCCGATGGGCAACCCCGACGCCGACGACGCGAGTGGCACCGACATCGCGGGCTGACCGGTGACGTTGAAGGGCGCGGTGAACAGCACGAACGGCAAGAGGCGCGAACCTCCTGTCTCCGGATCGGTGAGGTCGCCGAGCTGGGGCGGCGGTTCCGCAAGGGTGGGCGTGAGCAGCAGGTCGAATCCGTCGTCGAGCCACCACGCGATCGTGCGCCGAGCCCACGCCTGCATCCGCGTGAGCGTCCGCACGTAGCTCGCGGCATCGATGCCCGCGCCGGCCGTGTAGTTGGCCCAGGTCGACGGCTCCATGTCGTCGGGGGTGACCGGGCGGCCGATTACCTCTTGGACGTCGGTCATTTCGGCCCGCAGCGACGAAAGCATCACGGTGGTGAACGTTTCGAGCAAGGCGCCGTCGTCGAGCGTGTCCGGGGCCGCTTCGACGACAGAATGGCCGAGTGATTCGAGCAATCGAACGGTCTCGTCGACGGCGGTGATGCATTCCCGGTCGACGGATGCGAGGCCCAGGGGCGCGGTCG
>DATCCI010000413.1:0-2381 GCA_036511415.1 Acidimicrobiia bacterium | reverse complement strand
CACGCCCACGACATCAGCCAGGTTCTCGACGAAGACGCCGTGTGCGTACGGGCCGGGCACCACTGCGCCAAGCCGTTGATGCGGGTGCTGGGCGTGCCGGCGACGACCCGGGCCTCGTTCTACGTCTACAACGACGAGGCCGACGTCGATGCGCTGATCGAAGCGCTGGCGAAGGCTCAGAAGTTCTTCGCGGTTTAGGATCGCAGCAGATGGCCGGCCTCGAAGACCTGTACCGCGAGATCATCCTCGATCACTACCGCTCGCCCCGTAACCGCGGCGAGCTCCCGGTGCCGCCCGCGCACAAGGTCGAAGGCTTCAACCCGCTGTGCGGCGACGAGGTCGTGCTGTATCTCGACGTCGATCCGGAGTCGGACACGGTGCGCGACGTGAAGATCGCCGGTCAGGGGTGCTCGATCAGCCAGGCGTCGACGTCGATGATGAGCGCGGCGGTCAAGGGCCGATCGCTCGCGGAGGTCCGCAAACTCATCCGCGCGTTCAAGGCCCTCATGTCGATCCACGAGTCCAAGCTCGAGGGCGACGGCGAGGGCGACGGCAGTGACCTGGCCGCCGAGCTGGCCGGCGTTCGGCTGGGCGACCTCGAGGCCCTCCAGGGCGTCGTGAAGTTTCCCGTCCGTATCAAGTGCGCGACCTTGGCCTGGAACACCCTCCAGCAGGCCCTCGACGAAACCGCGCAAGCCCAGGCCTGACGCGCCGTACCGATCGGCTGACGGCGGCGATGTGGCGTCGGTCACAGAACGCGGGCTTTCACGGTTTCCCGGGAACTCCACCGCCGAATCCGAGGGTTGCACCTAACGGTGGAGACGGGCGGCTACGCTGGCCCTTCAGGAGCAGGAGGACCGACGTGGACCAGGCTGGGATCGTGACGTTCATCGACGAGGCGCTGGAGCGCTTCGCATCCCGCGACCTGATCGGCTCCTCCGAGGTGGTCGACTTCCTGCTCGATCTGCGCAGCGCCGTCGTCTCCGACGCCGCGCTCGCGGCACTGATCGAATCCGAGACCGAGCCCGCCCACTGAAGCGTTTCGTCGTGCCGCACCGCGGCTTTGCCGACGGAATCGCCCAGTAGCCTTCGACGCCCGTGGAATCCGACGAAACGCACACGGACGACGCGTCCGACGCCATCGACCGCGCGAGCCGCCTCGCGCAGCGTCGCGGAAGCTGGAGACGCCGCGCGGTCGTGACGACGGTCGCGGTCGTGGTCATCGTCGCCGGTGCGGCCGGCACGTACGCCGTGGTCGGCAACTCGCAACAGGCGTCCGCGAGCCGGGCCACCGGAACCACCCTGGCGCCGGCACCGACTTCCAGCCGCCCCAAGCGGACCACCACCACCGTCGCTCGGACCACGACCACCACGATTCCCGCGGTCACACAGCCCGCCGACCAAGTGCTCCCGTCCCCGGGTACCGGTATCCGAGAAGGCAGCCGGGGAGCGAACGTCCTCATCTACGAAGCCCGGCTGAAGGCGCTGCACTTCGATCCGGGCAAGATCGACGGGTACTTCGATCAGGACATGCAGTACGCGGTCACGACGGTGCAGAAGTACTACGGCCTCCCGCGCACCGGCGTGATCGACACCGCGGTCGACTTCGCGCTCACGCACTTCCGGTACTCACCCGCCGAGCCGAACAGCGAGCCCGACCGGGTCGAGATCGACCTCGACCGTCAGGTGCTCACGCTCTACCACGACTGGCAGCCCGAGTTGCTGACCACGACCTCTACGGGCAGCGGCGAGCACTTCTGCGGCGGGGTCGACGGTTGCCAGTACGCCATCACCCAGACCGGACATTTCCACTTCTACGAGCTCATCCACGGCTGGCAGAAGGGCAAGCTCGGGACGATGTGGAACCCGTACTACTTCAACGGGAGCGACGCGGTGCACGGCTTGCAGTCGGTTCCGGCGTACCCGGCCTCGCACGGCTGCTCCCGCATCCCGATGCACATCGCCGACTACTTCTACACGCTCGTACACCAAGGCGAGTCGGTGTTCGTCGTCGGCACGCCGAAGCATGCCGGCAACGGGTACGTGGGGCCCGTCCCGACCCCACCGCCGCCGACGACGACGACGACCGCGCCCAAGAAGCCCACGCCGCCCACGACCGCGAAGAAGCCGAAGACGAGCACTACCGTCGCGACGCCGACGACGAAGCCCCACACGACGACGACGAAGAAGCCGTAGCCGGCGACTCCCGATCCGCGGCTAGGCCAGCGGGTCGGCGAACGGGCTCGAGCCGATGGTGGGATCGCCGAAGGGGTCGGCCGCCGGGAAAGGACGCGCGACGGTGAGCTCGTCGATGCCGAGTTCCGCCGCGATGCCCTCGTAGCCGGTTCGCTCCAGCTCGTCGGCGAGCTCCGGCCCGCCAC